>JAYVCD010000349.1:0-9437 GCA_043750125.1 Archangiaceae bacterium
GCGCGCTTCGGTCAGACGGGCCCGAAGGTCGGCAGCTTCGATGGCGGCTTCGGCGCGTCGTACCTCGCGTCGGTCGTCGGTCAGAAGAAGGCGCGTGAGATCTGGTTCCTGTGCCGGCAGTACGACGCGCAGGCGGCGCTGCAGATGGGCCTGGTGAACACCGTGGTTCCGGTGAAGGACCTCGAGGCCGAGACGGTGAAGTGGTGCCAGGAAATGCTGGCGCACTCTCCGCTGTCGCTGCGGCTGCTCAAGTCTTCATTCAACGCCGCGCTCGATGGTCAGGCGGGAATTCAGGAGCTCGCGGGCAACGCGACGATGCTCTATTACATGAGCGAAGAGGCGCAGGAGGGCAAGCGCGCCTACCTCGAGCGCCGCAAGCCGGACTTCTCGAAGTTTCCGAGGCGGCCGTGAGCTTTCCGATCTGGTGGCAGGCCGCACGCCCGAAGACGCTGGTCGCCGGGGTGGTGCCGGTGGCGGTGGGTTCGGCGCTCGCGCTGCGCGATGGATCCTTTCTGCCCCTCGCGGCGGGAATGGCGCTGCTCGGCGCGCTGCTGATCCAGATCGGAACCAATCTCACCAACGACTATTTCGACTTCATCCGCGGCGCGGACACCGCCGATCGCTTGGGGCCCGCGCGGGTGACGCAACAGGGTCTGCTCAAGCCCGGAGCAGTGAAGGCCGGCGCGTTCATCTGCTTTGCGCTGGCAGTCGTGGTCGGGATCTACCTGGTCACGGTGGGCGGCTGGCCCATTCTGGTGATCGGGCTCGCCTCGGTGTTCGCAGGGTACGCCTACACCGGAGGGCCCTTTCCCCTCGGGTACCACGGACTGGGCGATGTCTTCGTGCTGGTGTTCTTCGGGCTGGTAGCGGTCGGCGGGACCTATTTTCTTCAAGCCCACGCGCTGACTTCCACCGCGCTGATGGCGGCAATTCCGGTCGGCACCCTGGGAGTCGCACTGTTGGCGGTGAACAATGTGCGCGATGCCGCGACCGATGCCCGCGCCGGAAAGCGCACGCTGGTGGTGAGGTTTGGGACGGGCTTTGGAAGGGCAGAATGGGTCGCGATGGTTGCGCTCGCGTTTGCGATGCCGATCGCGCTCTGGGCGACGGGGTCGGCGAGCAGCGCGGTGTTGCTGCCTCTGCTCGCGCTTCCGCTGGTGGTCGCTCCCTTTCGACTGGTGCGAAATCAAAATGGAGTGGTGCTCAACACTGCGCTGGCCGCGACTGCGCGGTTACAGCTGGTCTTCGGGTTGCTCTTCGCCGTGGGGTTGGCGCGATGAAAGTCTCTCTCTCCCCGTTCAAGCTGAAGCTCTCGAGCCCGATCGTCAGTGCCCACGAGACGATCTCGGTGCGCGAAGGCTTTCGCCTCGATGTGGCGGACGAAGAGGGAGCAGGGAAGGGGGAAGCGACTCCGCTGCCGCACTTTGGAACCGAGAGTCTGGAACAGGCGAGCGCCGCGCTCCGGGCCTGGCGTGGTCCGGGGTCCCTCGACAGCCTCGAAGCCATTGCCGCAGCGACCGCGGTGCTGCACCAGACTCCTGCGGCTCGTCATGGGCTCGAGCTGGCGCTGCTCGATCGCCTGGCGAAGCTGCGACACCTGCCGCTGGCCCGATTGCTCTCACCGACCGCCCGTCGGGAAGTGAAGTGTGCGGCGCTGATCGACGGCGAGGACGCTGCGGCGTTGGCGAATTCGGCGAAGCGCGCGGTCGCGGCCGGCTTCGAGGTGTTGAAGATCAAGGTCGCCGCCCGGCTGCTGTCGGTCGATGCCCAGCGACTGCTGGCCGTGCGCCGCGCGGTCGGGCACAAGGTCGCCCTTCGCATTGACGCCAATGGCGGCTGGTCCGAGAGCGCTGCCCGGACCGCCCTTCGAGGAATGGAATCTCTGAGTCTCGAGCTGTGCGAGCAGCCTGTGGCCGCGGCTGATGTGGGAGGCCTGGGGCGAATTCGCCGAATGGTTCCGTGCCAGCTTGCCGCCGATGAAACGCTGCTGTCCCCCGAGCGCGTCGAGACCTTCTTCAACCCCGACCGCCCACCGGCGGCCGACGTGGTGGTGCTCAAGCCGATGGCCCTGGGAGGACTGCTTTCAGCGCTGGCACTCGCCCACCGCGCACACCAGGCGGGAGTCGGCGCGTACGTCACCACGCTGCTCGACGGACCCATTGCCCGGGCCGCGGCTGCCCACCTGGCCGCTGCGATTCCTCAGTCCGACTGGGCGAGCGGTCTGGGGACGGTCGAGCTGTTCGAGGGCTGGGTCGAAGATCCTTTCACCCCCGTGCGCGGCAGAATCCGGATTCCCGCCTCCGACGGGCTGGGACTGTAGAGCGTGAAGGCGCTGCTCTTCGAGGGCGGGCAGTGGACAGGGGCCCAGCTTCGAGCCCAGGTCGCCGGTTGGAAAAACTGGCTGCGGGCTCGGGGGTTGAAGCCGAACGATCGGGTGGGCGTGCTGGCGTTCAATCGGCCGCAGACCGTCGCGCTGCTGGAGGCGTGCGGTGAGCTTGGCTTGACGCTGGTTCCGTTCAACGCGCGACTGACGCCAGCCGAGCTTGCACCGCAGGTCGCAGCCGCTGCGCCAAATCTCGTCATCGCCGACGACGCCCTGTGCGCGCGGATTGCCGGCGCTGAGCCCTTTCCGCAAATCGAGCCCGCGCCGGATCTTCCGTTCACGCCCGCGGCCGACGACCAGCCCCTGGCGGCCCTATTCACTTCGGGAACCACCGGAGCCCCAGCGTTGATCGTGCTGACGCAGGGCAACTTCCGCGCGAGCGCCCGGGCGTCGGGCGAAAATCTGGGACCTTCGCCCGACCCGCGGTGGCTGTTGTGCTTGCCACTCTTTCACGTCGGGGGGCTGGCGATGGCCCACCGCTGCGCGCAGGACGGGGGGACTCTCATCGTCGAGCGAGGCTTCGACGTCACCCGCGTCAACGCGCTGCTCGACTCGAAGCAAGTCACCCACTTGAGCCTGGTGCCGACCGCCCTCGATCGCCTGCTCGAGCTGCGCACCGAACCGTTTCCCCCGACGGTGCAGGCCGTGCTGGTGGGCGGAGGCCCGGTGCCGCCCTCGTTGATGACCCGCGCCAGGGCGCTCGGACTTCCGGTCTTGCAGACGTATGGCCTGACCGAAGCCTGCTCTCAGGTTGCGACCGAGCGTCCCGACCAGGCCGACGGATCAACCGCGGGACCTGCGCTGCCGGGGCTCGAGGTCCGGATCGTCGAGGGCCAAATCGAGGTTCGCGGGCCGACCGTCGCTGCGCAGTTTGGGTCCGGCTGGCTGCAGACGAAGGATCTGGGGTCGCTTGATGCCCGGGGCCGTCTGACGGTTCTCGCTCGCCGAACGGATCTGATCGTCACCGGCGGTGAGAACGTCTACCCCGCCGAGCTCGAGCGCGTTCTGGGCGAGCACCCGTCGATTCGAGAAATTGCACTGGGAGCGCGCGCAGACCCCCATTGGGGACAGGTGCCGGTCGCGGTGGTCGTCTGGAGATCCGCGCCCGTGGCCGAAGAAGCGCTGGTGTCCTGGTGCCGGTCCCGCCTGGCGGCGTTCAAGGTTCCGCGCGTCTTCATCGGAACCGCGGCCTTGCCCCGAAATGCCAACGGAAAGGTCGACCGGGCTGCGCTGCGAGCACTGATCGCCTGAGGCAATTGCAGCCGGTTCTGGCCGTATTGCAGGCATGGAAACCAAAAATTGCCCCGCTTGCCTGCAGTCGATCGACGCCCGTGCGATCAAGTGCTCCTTTTGTGCTTCGCGTCAGCCGGACGCGCCCCTGATGCACCGCAACCTGCCGGGTCGGGTGCTGGGTGGGGTGTGCGCCGCGCTCGCTTTGCAGTTCGGGTGGGACCCGATGTTGATCCGGGTGTTGCTGGCGGTCAGCGTGGTGGCGACCGGGTCGCTGACCCTGTGGATCTACGCATTCGTCTGGTTCCTCACCCCGTTCGACATGAAGGGCAAGGCTCCCGCCACCCGATTCATCGACTGGCTCACCACTTTGTTCAGTAAATCCAGCGTTCCAGTCGCCGAAGTCTGAAGCTCTGCCGGCGTCTGTTCGGGCCCTGCTGCAGACCTGTAGCGGTTTACTTGCGGGGGGGTTGCTCACTGGTACCGTTGCCTTCAAGCGAATGGACAACCGACGAAAGTGGCTTTGGGCGTCGGTGACGATTGCCTTCGTTCTGGCTGCCTGGTCTGCCAGCGCCGAAGGTGGCTTCCGCCGCTACTTGAGCCTGTCGCAGCAGGTCGAGACGCTGCGGACCCGCAACCGGCAGACGGCGGAAGAGAACGTCAAGCTGCTGAAGGAAGTCGAAGCGCTCCGTGCCGACCCGAAGGCGATTGAACGGGCGGCGCGTGAAGAGCTCGGGTTCATTCGCCCCGGCGAAGTCGTGATCCACCTGGAGGGCAAATGAATCCATCGCCGGTGATGACCCGGGTACGTGGAGGACGAGGGCCGCTCTTCTTCGGGCCCGGGCGGATCAGCCGCGAAATCGTCAGGGCCATTCCCGGGGGCGGAGTGGTCGTCACCCTCGCGCTGCTGGCCCGGGGAGGCTTCCACTCGTTCGCTGCCAGTGGCTGGGCCGAAATCGTCGCGGGCGCCTTGTTGGTGCTGGGCGTTGCAGTCTCGGCGTTGCGTCGCACCCGCCGCGGCAGCTCGGGGGCGCCGAGCACCTTGCGCGACGAGCTGGAATTCGGGGGAGGTCTGCTCGCAGCCGCGAGCGTCGTGGTGTCGCTGGTCGGCCCGGCCGTCTTTCCGATCGTCTACCTGCTGATGGCGTTCCTGGTGACGTTCCTCTCTCGGCCCGCGGGCCTGACGCTGCTGGGCGGCGCGGTGCTGTTCGACGGGCTCGAGACACTTCCTTCCAGCCCGGTTACCTTCGCCGCGCACACCGGTTTTCTGCTCGTCTTCGCCGCGATGTACCACGTGGTGCTCTCGGCCCGATTGGCCGCGGCGCAGAAGGCCGAAGACGTGGCGGTGAAGAATCGAATCAAGGAAGTCGAGGAACGGGCCCGCACCTTCCGGCTTGTCAGCGCGGGAACCCGAGACAGCTTTCCGGGGGTCAAGGACCACGAAAAGTGGCTGCTCGCCTCGGTCAAAGAAATCGAGGGCACCCTGGGCAATGCGCTGGCGATCGCCGAATGCGCGCTGAAGACCCATTCGGTCGGAGCATTCCTGCTCAGCGCCGACGAACGGTCTTTGAAGCTCCACGATTGCCGGTCGAGCTCTGAGCACGTTCAGCGGGAAAAGTTTTCCGCCGGGGAAGGGATCTTCGCTGCGCTGCTCAAGCGCGGGGTGCCGGTGCGAATGGCCTCGGCCGGTGGCGTCAAAGGAGTCACCCACTACGACGGCGCCTTGAAGGTGTGTGCGCTGCTCGCGGTGCCCATCGTCGAGGCCGGCGGCCTGATGCGCGGAGTCCTCGTTGCCGATCGGCTGGACTACACCCCCTTCACCGAGACCGACGAACGCCTGCTCGCCACCATCGCCGAAGAGGTGCTGCGCGCCATCGAGGTCGAGCGGGTGATGGGCTACATCCGCAAGGCGCGCGACGAGAAGGACAGGTTCTTCCGGGCGATCGAAGAGCTCAATCGGGCCGGCTCACCAGACCAGGTCTTCCTGGCGGTGCTCGAGAGCGCACGGCAGATCGCTCCGCTCGACTTCTGCGCGGTGACGCTGGTCAACGAGACCGACGGTCAGCGCACCCATCGCATCGCCCGCATGAGCGGCGTCACCGCCCAGGGCCGCGCACTCGAGGGCACCACGTTCAACGACAACAACGGGTTGGTCGCGAACGTGGTCCGGTACGGCGCACCGCTGCCGGGCCGCGAAGTCAGCCAGATGGATCGCCAGGTGATCTTCGATGCCGACACCCAGGTCCGCGGCCTGGCGAGCTTGAAGATCTTTCCCCTTGTTGCAGGCGATCGGATCCTCGGCACCCTGGTGGCGGGTTCTCGAAAGCGGGGCGCCTTCGATGACGAATCGCTGCGGATGCTCGAGGTGATTGCAATTCAGGCGGCCCAGGCGGTGCTCCGCGCGCAGCTGTACGAGCAGATGGAAAAGATGGCCACCACCGACGGCCTGACCGGGCTGCTCAACCACCGCACGTTCCAGGGCCGCTTCGAAGAGGCGCTCGCCGCTGCCCGACGGTACGGCCGCAAGTGCTCGGTGATGCTTACCGACATCGATCATTTCAAGAGCGTCAACGACACCTACGGCCACCCGATGGGCGACCAGGTGCTCAAGGGAGTCGCCCGGATCATCCGCGAGAAGGCCCGCGACACTGATCTCGTCGCCCGCTACGGGGGAGAAGAGTTCGCGATCATCATGCCGGAATGCGATTCCAGGGCCGCCCTCGCGATCGCCGAGCGCATTCGCGAAGCCGTGATGGCCGAAGTCTTCCAGACCGACCAGGGGCCCCTGAAGGTCACCCTCTCGTTGGGCATCGCGACCTTCCCCGATGCCTCACAAGACAAGCAGGCGCTGGTGGATCTCTCGGACCAATGCCTCTACTTTGCGAAGCGTCATGGTCGTAACCAATCGGTAACTGTGACGCAAATGCAGCAAGGGCGAAAACAGCAAGCGTAGAAGAGACCTTTTCTGGGCATTCGAGGACAACTGACGCTGCTGATTCCCGGCCTGGTGGGCATCGGGATGGTGTCGCTTGCGTTCCTGGCCGCCGAGCAGCAGCGCCGGGACGAGCAATTTGACATGCGGCTTCGCTGCCAGCAGGTGCTCGAGTCGGTGGGGGTCACAGCAGCGGTCAGCGTGGCGCAGAACGACATGGCGGGCCTGGACACCCTGGTCGCTCATGTCTTCGAGAGCACCCGCGGGGGCGAGCTCGAGCAGCTGACCGTGGTCGACGATCAGGGCCGCGTGCTGGCCGACAGCGTCCCCGAGCGCTTCAACCTCGTCGAGCAGGACGCGTTCGCGATGGCCGCGATTGCAGCCGACGAAGCGGTGTGGAAGCGCGAGGGCAACAAGCTGCGCATTGGGGTGCCGGCGAAATCAGGGTTGCGCTGGGCGACGGTGATCGCGCGCTATTCGCTCGACCAGGTCAACGCCCAGGTCGAACACACGCGGGCACAGTGGTTGGGCTTCGCGCTCGCCCTCTTCGCGGTCATCGCCGCGATCTTGTACGTGGGCATCGACCGGCTGGTGGTGCGACCGATCAGCGCGCTGCAGGCGGCGCTGCGGAAAATGGGAGAAGGGTCGCTGACCGCCCGCGCGCCGGCGCTGCGGGGCCGCGAGATGGGCGAATTGTCGCAGATGATGAACAAGATGGCGGGAAGCCTGCAGGCCGAGCGCGACAACCTCGAGAAGTCGGTGGCCGATCGCACCCGCGAGCTGCAGGAAGCCAATGCCCGGCTCGAGCGCCTTGCGGTCACCGACGGCCTCACCGGGGTCTACAACCATCGCCGGTTCCAGGAAGGGCTGGCTGCCGAGCTGCTGCGTTCGGCCCGCACCGGTCGCCCCTGCAGCGTGCTGATGGCCGACGTCGATCTGTTCAAGAAAGTGAACGACGCGATGGGTCACCCCGCCGGAGACGAGCTGTTGCGGCGGCTGGCCCAGGTGCTCAATGGGGCGCTGCGCGGCACCGATCTACTGGCCCGTTACGGCGGCGAAGAGTTCGCGGCGCTGTTGCCCGAGACGTCGAAGGCAGTGGCAGGGCAGGTGGCCGAGAGAATGCGGTCGGCCGTGGAAGCCGAGCTCAACGCCGACAGCCGGTGGACTCAGAAAATTACGATCAGCGTGGGGGTGGCGACCTACCCGGACGACGGCAAGACCGGCGAGCAGGCGCTCGAAGCGGCCGACCAGGCGCTGTACGTGGCCAAGCACCAGGGGCGAAACCGGGTCGTGATCTCTCGAGTCAGCGCGTGAGCTCGTCCCCTCGGTCATCCCCAGAGCAGTCGAGGGAAGAGCTGGGGAAAACCGTTCTGTGGGCAGCAGTCGTCTTGCTCTGCGCGTGCTCCGAAGAGCCGATGGCGCACGTGCCCCCACCGAAGGCGACTCCCACGGCTCCGTTCGTCTTCACGCCTCCTGCGGGCTTCACCCGGCTGCGAATCGGGCTGGTTCCCTACGCGGACCCCGCAGCGTTGAAGGCCGCGCATGGGCCGCTGGTGGCCTGGCTCTCGGCTCAGTTGAAGGTGCCAATCGAGCTGGTCATGGGCGACAACTACGATGACGCGGCGCTGAAGCTCGAACGGGGGGAAGTCGACCTGGTCGAGTTTTCGCCCTACGCCTACGTGCGCGCCGAGAAGAGGATCAAGCTGCGTCCCCTGGTTTCGGTGATCGCGGACGGCAGCGAAACCGCGGCGGGCTACATCTTCGTGCGCAGCGACAGCCCTCGGCGTTCGATCGAGGATTTGCAGGGCGCAAGCTTCGGGTTCGTAGATCCCGCGTCCACCTCGGGCTACCTCTACCCGATGAAGGTCTTCCGGGATCGCGGGCTAAACCCGAAGACCTTTTTCGGTCGCACCGAGTTTCTGGGCAACCACGAGAAGGTATTGCTCGCGGTCTACGAGGGGCGCATCGATGCCGGCGCCACCTACCAGGGCTCGCTGGCTTCGCTGAAGCGCTCGAAGAACATCGACCCGTTGAACTTCCGGATCATCGCCAAGACCCCACGCACCCCTCGAGACCTGTTCTGCGTCCGCTCCGATTTTCCGATCGAGCTCAGCGACGCGCTGAAGAAGGTGCTGCTCGGGCTGTCTGCGCGGGATCAAAAGGGCAGAGACCTCCTTGCGCCGCTGAACATGAATGGGTTCTTCCCCGCCAACGACCGCCTCTATGACGGGGTGCGTGCCGCGGCTGCATCGGCTGCGCTCAGCGAGACTCCTTAGATCTTCGACCGCTGAGATTTGGCTTCGGTTCACCGATTGCACTGACCCTCGCAGCTGACCGCGCTCGGAGCGTTGCGCCTGGGCCTCTCGTTCGACCTCGAGACGCTCGACCCCGACACCCGGGTGGCATTGAGCAAAGAGCGGAACAGCCGCTTTCTGTCGGGCCCGATGCTCAACAGCTACGCGATGCTGCTGAAGGTCCTCAACGCGAACGCGGTGATTGGGCTGGTCGTGACGGACTCGAATCACGATGGCCGCATCGACCTCGAATCCGGCGACGAGCTGGGAATCTCATGCGGCCTTCGGGGTCCGAACGCTCCGCATCCGTTCTACGTCCCCGATTCGGTGCGGCGCGCTGAGCTCGTCGCCTTTCTTCAGCGCCTCGACGACACGCGAAAGTAGCTCTACTCGGCGCGGTTGGCTCCTCGCGGCAGTCCTTCCGGATCTCCGAGAATCGACAGCTTCGAAGTCAGGGCTCCCGCCTGCTCGTGCGGCATCAGCTCGCGGGGCGACCGGTAGTACTGCATCGGGGAATAGAAGCCGAAGTTGCTCACCCGCCCGGTGTAGACGCAGGCGTACTGCTCGACCTGTTCTCCGAAGCGTGAGTTTTCGTTGC
>JAYVCD010000350.1:0-17622 GCA_043750125.1 Archangiaceae bacterium
GGACGTGAGCCCCTCGAACATTTTCATCAGCTACACCGGCCAGGTGAAGGTGCTCGACTTCGGCATCGCGCGCGCCGAGTCGCGGGTGACGACCACCACTGCCGGAATCGTGAAGGGAAAGTACCAGTACATGTCGCCCGAGCAGGCGCGCAGCGGTCAGGTCGATCGCCGCGCCGACATCTATTCGTTGGGGGTGAGCTTGTACGAGGCATGCACCAACGTGCGGCCGTTCGCGCGGGAAAATGATCTGGCGATCCTCAACGCGGTGTTGAACAGCGAGTTCAAGAGGCCCAGGGACGTGCGGCCGGATCTTCCCGAGGAGATCGAGCGGATCATCATGAAGGCGCTGGCCCCGGAACTCTCAGTGCGGTACCACACGGCGGCGGCGTTCGCGCTCGACCTCGAGCGTTACCTGCAGGCCACCAGTGCGGGCGAAAGCACCATGGGGATGGCGGCATTCATGGCCGCGTTCTTTGGACCTGACCGCGTGGCGAGCAAGACCCGCATTGATTCCCTGGCCGAGTTGGCCACCAAGGGGGTCGACGTTCCGGGGTTCGAAAACCCGACGGCCCTGAAGACCGACATGGTCGAGCAGAGGGATGCGAAGTTCCTCGAGGGAGCGACGAAGGCGACCTCGCCCCCCAGGGGGGCCGACGACAAGTTGCCGGGCCGTCGGGTGGGAATGATCGCGATCGGTGCTGCGGGACTGTTGCTGGTGGGTGCGGCGGCGGCCGCGTACGGGGTCTGGCACACCCGGCCGGTGGTGGTTCCTCTGCCGGTCGAAGGGGTGAACGTGCAGACGGTCGACTCGGGAGAGCCGGTCAGCGTGGATGCCGGGCCGCCGCCCCCGCTTGCGTGGGTGCCCCCGGTGGGGCCGGTGACGCTCACTCCGGCGTTGATCATGAAAGTGGTCCGACAGCACACCAGCGCAGTGTCGCGGTGCTTCGAGCAGAACAAAGAGGATCTGCCCAGCGAGAGCGGTCAGCTGTCGGTAAACTTCACCATCAACGGCTCGGGGAAGGTGAGCTCGGCGAAGAGCCAGCTGTCAGACGAAAAGGTCGGGAAGTGCGTCGAGCAGGTGGTGTCTGCGATGCGGTTCCCGAAGCACAAAGACAAAGAGGTCTCGTTGACGTTGCCCTTCTCGTACCAGGTGAAGCACTAACCCCGGGTCGGCGCGCTGCCGGCCAGTCGCCGAGGGGCGAGGTCGGTTTCGGTGTCGAGGGACTAAATTTCGCGGCGCGCAGTAATCGCGCGAGCGAGCGTGGCCTGGTCCGCGTACTCGAGATCGCCGCCCATCGGAATTCCCTGAGCCAGGCGGGTGACCTTGAGGCCCATCGGCTTGAGCAGGCGGGTGAGGTAGAGCGCGGTGGCTTCGCCTTCGATGTCGGGGTTGGTGGCGATGATCACTTCTTCGACCGGAGTGTCCTGCAGTCGCAGCAACAGCTCGCGAATCTTCAATTGCTCGGGGCCGACGCCTTCGAGCGGCGAAAGCACTCCGTGGAGCACGTGGTAGCGGCCCTTGAATTCGCGGGTCCGCTCGAGAGCCAGCTGGTCGGCGATGCCTTCGACGACACAGACTTGTCGGTCGTCGCGCCGTGCGTCGGTGCAGTAGCCGCAGACGGTGTCGCGGGGCCCGTCGGTGAGGCTGAAGCAGCGCGGGCACAGTCGGACCTTGTCGACGACCTCGAGCAGGGCGGCGGCGAGGGCGCGGG
This sequence comes from Archangiaceae bacterium, assembly GCA_043750125.1. Classification (GTDB taxonomy): domain Bacteria; phylum Myxococcota; class Myxococcia; order Myxococcales; family Myxococcaceae; genus JAGSPQ01. The sequence continues at coordinate 1,713 of JAYVCD010000350.1, forward strand.
CGTAGTCGGGCTGAGAGCGGAGGACATGAAACGCCAGCCGCTGAGCGGTCTTCTCGCCGATGCCCGGCAGCTTCGCCAGTTGCGCCACCAGGCGATTGATCGCGTCGGGAGTCAGGTGATGCCCGGAATCTTGATCCCGCCGGAGATCTTGCCGAGCTCTTTTTGCATGTGATTCTTGCTGGCAGTGAGAGCGGCGTTGACTGCGGCGGTGACGAGGTCTTCGAGCATCGCGATGTCGTTCGAATCGACGAGCGCCTTGTCGATTTTGATCGTCTTGAGCTCCTGGACCCCGTTGGCGACCGCGACCACCCGCCCGTCGCCGGCCTGACCTTCGACCGTTTCGTTCGAGAGCTCGGTCTTCCGGGCCTCGATCTTCTCGGTCAGCTTGTTGGCCTGCCGAATGAAATAGTTGAGGTCGACACCGGGCATTGAGATTCACTCCGTTGAAAAGGTGGCCTTCCTATATCCGACTCTTCAGGACTCGTCTTCCGCAGGTGGCGCAGTCTCTGCGCCCGCGGGCGGCAGGGGGTCGAGCACCTGCACATGCTCCACTTGCCCGCCAAAGTATTTGAGGATGTTCTGCACTGCCGGATGCACCCGAACCCGGGCATCGATGCTGTGTTCGCGCGCGGTGCGGTCGGACAATTCCTGTTCGGCGATGCTCTTGGGCGCAGCGGCCAGCGAGGCGTTGGAAGTGTCTTCTTGCAGGCGGGTGGCCTGCCCGAGGGTGGCGGAGATTCGTTTCTCGATCTCGGCCTTCGCACCGCCGAAGACAGTGGCGCGGTGGAAGCCGGCTTCGGGAGGGAAGGCGATCTTCAGCAGCCCGGGCTCGAACAGGACGACCCGCGCGAACGAGAGCGACTTGCCAAAGCGGGTCGATTCCGCACGGACGGCTTCGACTGCGCGCCTCCAGACGTCCTGGGAAGTGGGCTCAGGGGGAGGAGGGCCGGGGACTTCTTCCGGAAGGCAATCGCCCGAAGCGCAACCTTCGGCGGACCCTTCCGGAGCAAACAGCCGTTCGTCGGGGGACGAGGGCTCTTCGGAGATGGGAGGCGCGCGCCGAGGCTCAGCGGGACCCGGTGGCTGCACGGGGCTGGGAGGTACGGGAGTGGGGACCGTCCCTCGACTGCTCTCGGGATGAGCGGGGGTGCTCTCGGGATGAGCGGGAGTGACGTGGGGTGGGACGGGCCCGAGTGTGGGCGGGGCGGGCCTGCTCTCGGGGGGGACCGCCCGGGCCGGGGGAAGAGCGGGGCGCGAAGGCTCAGGAAGGGCGAAAGCTCGGGGTGCCGGAGCGACCTCCTGGCGCCCCGGCGGACAACTTTTCGATGCGGGCGATCAGCTCGGGGATTGCCGCGGCAGGGGCGAGGTAGACGCCTTTGAGCAAAGTCATTTCGAAGGCGAGGCGAGGCTGCGCCGCGCGGGCAATTTCCCAGACACTGCCGTGCACCACATCGAACAGGCGGGCCAGTTGGGCCGCATCTGCCTCGCGCGCGAGCAGCACGACCGCGTCGCGATCGGTCTCGGCCAGTTCCTCGGGGGCCGCGCCGGTGCTCTTGGCGATGAAGAGGTGCCGCAGCTCGAAGGCCAGCTCTTCGGCGAGGCGACGCAGATCGACTCCGCGACTCCAGACCTCTTCGATTTTCTGCATCAGCGTCCGCGCGTCCCGCTGAACGAGCGCGGTGGCGAAGGCGTGAACGAGGGTGCGATCGATGGCGCCGAGCGCTTCGGCGACCTGCTCGTCGGTGGGCGTTTCGCCGCAGGCAGACAACACCTGGTCCAGAAGAGACAGCGCATCGCGCATGCCGCCTTCCGACTGGCGCACGAGCAAAGACAAGCTGCCGTCGGTGACCTTCACTTTTTCGAGGGCGCAGATCTGCTGCAGCCGCTTGAGCATCGCGGCCTGGGGAATTCGGCGAAAGTTGTGGCGCTGGCAGCGCGAGAGAATCGTGTCGGGCAGCTTCTGCGGCTCGGTGGTCGCGAAGATGAACTTCACGTGGCCGGGCGGCTCTTCGAGCGTCTTGAGCAGTGCATTGAAGGCTGCGCCCGAGAGCATGTGAACTTCGTCGATGATGTAAATCTTGTGGCGATCGCGTTGGGGCAGGTACTTCGCGTTCTCGCGAATCTCGCGCACGTTCTCGACGCCATTGTTCGAAGCGCCGTCGATCTCGGCCACGTCGACGCTGATTCCATCGCGGATTTCGGTGCAGGCCTGACACACGCCGCAGGGGGTCGCCGTCGGCCCCTTCTCGCAGTTGAGCGCGCGGGCGAGCAGTCGGGCGGCGGTGGTCTTCCCCGTCCCGCGAGGCCCACAGAACAGGTAGGCGTGGGCGACGCGCCCGAGCTTGATCGCGTTCTCGATCGTGCGGACCACGTGCTCCTGGCCCGTCATGTCTTCGAAGGTCTGGGGGCGGTATTTTCGAGCGAGAACCGTGTAGCTCATGACCCACGGCTTGTAACCGTTGGGACCCTTCGAGTCGACCCTGCAGAGCGTCTGAACCCCGGCGCGATTTTCAGTGGGTGACGTAGAGGTAGGCGAGACACATTTCGTCTTCCGTGCTCTCGCCCCACGTCACCGTCCTGGGGGTGGGGTTGTCCCAGGTACAGCTCAACGTGACCTTCTGACCCTGCTTGACCACCTGGGGCTGATTGAAGAAGTACTGCTGTTGCCAGTGGAAGTCCCACTGGGGAATGTCGACCAGGCAGGCGTTGGGGCCGGTGACGGTGATGCGCTTCCCCTTCTGGTGCATGTGCGGCAGCACGCCCCACACCTTGGCGTCGAAGCCGAGCGAGTTCGGGAAGTCCTTCGGCTGGCCCACCGGGGTGAAGGCCATCGAGTTCGGCGGAATCGACCAGAGAAAGTCGGCCAGGGGCAGAAGGGTCGCGGGAATGACCGGAGCCCGCGCGTACTGCAGCTTGACGGTGGTGGTGTCGGGCGAGCGGCTCGCGGCGCTGGTGTTGTAGTGAATCTGCATCGCGAACACCTTGCCTGCAGGGAGCGCGATGCCGGTGCCCGCCGGGTAGCTGACTTTTGCCGTCCCCGGGACCCAGCCGCCAATCAGGACGGCCTTGTCGATGCCTGAGGCGCCAAAGCAGGTCCACCCTTCGCCCGGCTCGGCGCTGTCTTTGGCCACCGCGTCGGCCTTGTCGACCGCGAAGATCAGCACGTGGTGAACCTCGTTGCGTTGCCCCGGAATGACTTCGTAGCCGACGACCGATTGGGGGGCAGTCAGGTTCGGGTCGACGAGGAAGCAGTGGTAGTCGTCGGTCAGAGTCGCGCTGGGGGTGTAGCTGCTTACCGGAGCGACCGTGGCATCGACCCATTCGAGCGCGTCTTGCTTGAACGCGGGGGGGGCGTCGGCCGGGTTTCCTTCCAGCCCGCCGCCCGCGGCCCAGGCGGCAAAGACGTCGATCTCGGCCTGGCTGAGCCGGCGCGAGTCGCGGTAGCTCATTCCACAAGCTTCATTGGGCATCCACGGCGGCATCCGACGGCTGCTCGCAGCGTTTCCAATCTGCGCGAACGAGCTCTTCACCGACGCGTAGGTGTCCATTGGGAACGGAGCGATTCCTCCCACCGCGTGGCAGCCCTGACAGCGGACCTGGGCCACAGGCAGCACGTCGCGGTACCAGGTGGCCTGCCCGCCGTCCGGGAGCAACGTCGCTTCGACGATGATCCCCGCATCGGGCACCGCGTCCGGGGCGACCGGAAGACAGCCGACGATGAAAATGAGCGCAGCAGCGAGGGGCAAAAGTCGTGTCATGGCTTCCTGTCGGTTGCACTCAAGCGGGGCGATTGAGAAACAGACACTCCGACACGCTGGAACGCAAACACGGGCGTTGTATGACGGCGTCGCACATGAAAGTTCTCGCTATGACCTTGCTGACCGCGACCGCCGCCACTGCTGCCGATGCTTCCTTTCTGCGCGAGTTTGCCGAAACGCGTCGGTACCTCGCGGGCCGGCCGACCTCGCCCAAATTTTCGCCCGACAGCAAGACGGTGCTCTTCCTGCGCGCGACGGCCCGGGCGCCCGAGCAGATGCTGTACGAGCTCGAGATCGCGACCGGGCAGACGAAGCAGCTGTTGACGCCCGAGGCGGTGTTGGAAGGCGCGGCCGCGACGCTGTCGGTGGCAGAAAAGGCGCGAATGGAACGGATGCGGATGACCGCCCGCGGCTTCACGAGCTTCCAGGTGTCGCCCGACGGTTCGAAGATTCTGCTCGGGCTGTCGGGGCGGCTGTACGTGATTGAGCGGAACAGCGGAAAAGTGCAGCTGCTGAAGACCGGCGCAGGCGCGGCGATCGACGCGAAGTTTTCTCCCGACGGGCTGCGGGTCGGCTTCGTGCGGGACAACGACGTGAGGGGAGTAGAGCTGAAGACCAATGTCGAGAAGTCGGTCAGCACGGGCGGCACGGAGCTCAAGCCCCACGGTCTGGCCGAATTCGTGGCTCAAGAAGAGATGTCACGCTTCGAGGGGTTCTGGTTCTCGTCCGACAGCAAGACAGTCATTTTCCAGCAGACGGACCACAACGGAATGGAGCAGTTCGGCATACCGGACCCGATGCACCCCGAAGCGCAGCCCGAGCGGTTCTTCTACCCCCGGCCGGGGAAAGCGAACGCGAAGGTGACGCTGTGGATGACGTCGGTGGCAGGGGGCAAGCCGACCGAAATCAAGTGGGACGCCCAGGCCTTTCCCTATTTGACGACGGTGAAGGCGCCGAAGATCGGACCCCTGACGCTGGTGGTGCAGAACCGCGAGCAGACGAAGCAACAGGTGCTGCAGGTCGAGCAGAAGACGGGAAAGACGAAGCTGCTGCTGGCCGAGGAAGACGCGGCGTGGCTGAACATCGCCCAGGAATTTCCGCATTGGCTGCCCGATGGGTCCGGCTTTTTCTGGATGACCGAAAAAAGCGGGTGGCCCGAGGTCGAGCTGCGCAACGCCGATGGCTCTTTCAATGCGACCTGGGTGAAGGGCACGGCCCGCTATGGCGCGGCGGTGCGACCGGGCGGCGGATTTTCCGAGCTGGTCGGGTACGACGAGGCAAACCAGTCGCTGTGGTTTCTGGGTGGGACCCACCCGGTCGAGACGCACGTGTACCGGGTCAAGGCCTTGGGCCCGGTCGAGCGGGTGAAGTTGTTTGCCGATGAGAACAGCAATGAAGCGGCGGTGCTTTCGCCCGATGGAAAATCGGTGGTGGCGACGATGACGTCGCTGACCGCGATGCCCCGGTCGGCGGTGTTCTCGGCGGAAGGAAAGCAGCTCGTGCCGTTGCCGTCGGTGGCGATCGAGCCTTCGCTTGCCGTCCACGCCGAGGTGAAGAAGATCGGCGGCGCGCCGGGGTACTGGGCGACGATCCTCAAGCCCGCTTCGTTCAAGGCCGGCCAGAAGCTGCCGGTGATCCTCAATGTCTACGGCGGGCCGGGGCACCAGGAAGTGCTCTATTCGCTGCGCGAGAACCTGCTGCTGCAGTGGCTGGCGGATCAGGGTTTTCTGGTGGTGAAGTTGGACGGGCGGGGCACGCCGAACCGCGGGCGCGATTGGGAACGGGCGATCAAGTCCGACTTCGCGACGTTGGCCGCGGACGACCAGGTGGCGGGGTTGAAGCTGTTGGGGAAGGAAGTGCCCGAAGCCGACTTGAGCCGGGTGGGTGTCTACGGCTGGTCGTTTGGGGGGTACATGGCGGCGCTGCTGGCGATGCGCAATGGCGAGGCGGTGAAGTCAGCGGTCTCGGGCGCTCCGGTGGTCGACTGGCTGGACTACGACACCCACTACACCGAGCGCTTTCTCGGGGTGCCTCCGGCGGCCGCCCACGCCTACGATGTGAGCAATCTTTTGACCTACGTGCCGAAGGCGCAGCGTCCGATCTTGTTCATGCACGGCACCGCGGACGACAACGTCTATTTCTTCCACACGCTGAAATTGTCGGACGCGTTGTTCCGGGCGGGCAAGCAGCACTCGGTGCTTCCGCTCGCGAACTTCACTCACATGGTGCCCGAGCCACTGGTGCTCCAGAGGCAGTGGGAATGGATCGCGCGGTACTTCAAGGACACGTTGTAGATGTTGGATTCCGCGTTCGTTGCCGACTGTCCCTACGGCCCGGGGGGCCTGCTGATCGATGAGGTCCTCGAGGTGAATCTCGAGCAATCGATGGTGCGGGTGCAGATGCCGTCCCACCTGGACCTTCCGCTGACCCGCGAGCAGAAGAACCACCCGGTGCTGCATCCTCCGCACGTCTCGGGCGGGCTGATGGTGCACATGACGGGGATGGTGGGGTTCGTTCACGCCTACTACGTCTTTGGGCTGCGCCACGCCGAAGGCTGGGTCGGGTACGGAGTGCGCATTCACCACGCGCGGTTTCACAACCTGGCTCAAGTGGACGTCCCGCTGGAGCTCAAGGGCTGGTCGACCCACGCGCGCAAGAGCCCGACGAAAATCCTGGCGCGCTACTCGTTCGAGTTCACCCAGGGAAAAAAGCTGATCTACGAGGGAGATCAGACGGCGCTGTGGACCAGGCTGACGACTGACAAATGAGCCCACCGTCGGCGCTGGCGCAGCTCTTCGCTCCGAAGCAGGTCGACTAGAAGACGACTCAGCCATCGCGCTCAACGACACGAAGATTGGGTGCAACTGAGCGGGCGGGCCGCTAATCGGTAGAAATGAAAACGATTCTGCGAAGGGCGACTGCGAAGTGGAGTGGCACCGGTCTTGAGGGCAAAGGCTCGCTCTCAACGTTCAGCGGCGCGTTGGCTGATCGTCCCTACTCGACGTTCGCGCGCTTCGGCGACGAGGCGGGCAAGGCGGGCACGAACCCCGAAGAGTTGATCGCCGCCGCGCACGCGGGGTGCTTCGCGATGGCGCTCTCGTTCGTGCTCAGCGGCGCCGGTCATCCGCCCGAGTCGCTCGAGGTGAAGGCCACGCTGAAGGCCGAGTCTCCCGACGTGAACTGGACCATCACCCAGGTGAAGCTCGAGCTCGTCGGGAAGGTGCCGGGCATCGACCAGGCGAAGTTCCAGGAGCTCGCCGAGCTGGCGAAGAAGACGTGCCCGGTGTCCAAGGTGCTCAACGCCGAGATCGTTCTCGACGCGAAGCTGATTTGAGCGCGTGATTCGATCATCTTCTCGCTGAGCGCCGAAGGGATGAGCCCGGTGAAGTACGAAGACACCGAGCACTACAGGCTGACCCGCGATTTTCTGCTCAACCGTGAGCGGTACATGAAGCGGCTGTTTGCGGACTGATCAGAACAGGTAGTCCACGGTGAGCGCGAGATTGCCAGCCCTCGTCCTGGCGAATGTTTTCTATCCTGGCGACCAGTGCACTGTTGGTTCGCGCCGGTCCGGGCAGGCTTCGCAAGCCGCACGGGGTTTCATCGCCGATTTGCATCGCCGGAAGATCGGCGATATCGCCGATCTTCTGGCGATGCACATTGTGCAGCCGGCGATTTGAACGCCCGGAGGTCGCCATTGCTGTGGGCGACCCAGGCATTGAACGTGGCATCGAACGCTGATTTCAGCTGACTACTGACAAATGAGCCCACCGTCGGCGCTGGCGCAGTTCTTCGCTCCGGGGCAGGTCGAGTAGAAGACGACTCCGCCATCGGTGCACCTGGCGACCTTCTGAATGTCGACCGAGTCACAGAAGTAGCGGGCCTCGTAGACCGCAGGACAGCTGTCGCCGACCGTTACGTCGCACCCGGTCTGACCGTTTTCAGAGAAGCACTGGCGCGGACCGCTGCAGGTGCGGAACAGCCGCAGCTGTCCGGAGACACAGGACAGCAGCTTCGCGCCGATCAACGCGTCGCACTGGGACGCGCTGCCGTAGCAGCCGTCGCCCACGCTGTGGGTCGAGCTGTCGCACTTGTTTCCGGTGCAGCCCAGCGGCCCTTTGCAGGCGACGGTTCGCAAGGTGTGGGTGGGAAGGTCACAGAACGTCAGCGAGGTCCCTTCGCAGGTCGCGCTCGCGGTCGAGCACGTCGTCGAGGTGCCGCCGCCCGAACAGCCGGAAAGGATCAAGAGCGCGCTGACTGCGCTCATCACCCGGTGTCTGCGGAGGTCCGTGTTCGCCATGGGGCGCGAGTATAGGGGGCTTCAGATCTCGAGCAGGATTCGCTCGGGCGCTTCGAGGCACTCTTTGATTCGCACCAGGAACTGAACGGCTTCACGGCCGTCGATTAGCCGATGGTCGTACGAGAGCGCCAGGTACATCATCGGGCGAATCACGATCTGTCCGTCGCGCACCACCGCCCGCTCGACGATGTTGTGCATTCCGAGGATCCCCGTCTGCGGCGGGTTGAGGATCGGCGTGGACAGCATCGAGCCGAAGATTCCGCCGTTGCTCAAGGTGAAGGTGCCGCCCTGCAGATCCCCCAGGGTGAGCTTGTCGGTCTTGGCCTTGGTTCCGAGCTCGGCGATTGCCTTCTCGAGCTCAGCCAAAGACTTCTGGTCTGCGTCGCGCACGACGGGGACGACGAGCCCGCGGCTGCCGGACACCGCCACTCCGATGTCGTAGTAGTGGTGGAAGACCACGTCTTCGCCGTCGATGCTGGCGTTGACGGCCGGAAATTGTTTCAGAGCTTCGATCGCGGCGCGGACGAAGAGGCTCATGAAGCCGAGCTTCACTCCGTGCTTCTTCTCGAACTTCTCGCCGTAGGTCTTCCGCAGCGCCATCACCTCGAACATGTCGAGCTCGTTGAAGGTGGTGAGGATCGCCGCGTTGTTCTGCGCCTGCAGCAGCCGTTCGGCGACGCGCTTGCGAAGGGGGCTCATCGCGACCCGTTCCTCGCGCGCGCCGGCGGTGCGCTGCAGCACCTGAACGGGAGCGAGGGGAGCGGCTCCCGCCCGGACCACGTCTTCTTTCATCACCCGCCCGTTGGTCCCGCTGCCCTGAATGCTCGCGGGGTCCAAGCCTTTGTCCGCGGCGATCGCGCGCGCGACCGGAGTCGCAAGCTTCGGCTTCTCGTCGTTGTTCTTCACCGGAGCCGCCGCAACGGGGGCCACCGCAGCAACCGGGGCAGCGGCCGTACCCGCACTCGCGCCCGAAGGGTTGATCGACCCGAGGGTGTCGCCGATCTTCACCTTCGAGCCTTCCTTGAACGTGATGGCATCGATCGACCCGGCTGACGGAGCCTGGACGTCGATGGTGACCTTGTCGGTCTCGAGCACCACCACCGGCTCATCGGCCTTCACCGAATCGCCGACTTTCTTGTGCCACTTCCCGACGACGGCCTCGGTGATCGACTCGCCCAGCGCTGGGACTTTCAACTCGACGGACATGGTTTTCCTTGTCTAACCCCAGAAGGGCTCGAAGGGGCTTCTCGATTGGACTAGCTCTTTGCCAAAGCTTCTTCGACCAGCAGCTTCTGTTCATACTCGTGCGCCTTCACATAGCCGGTCGCAGGGCTGGCGCTCTCGACTCGACCGACGTAGCTGAGCTTCACCTTCGGGTGGGTGGCTTCCACCAACCGGGTGATGGGCTCGACCAGAGCGTGCCAGGCGCCGGCCTTCTTAGGCTCTTCCTGGACCCACCGAACCTCGGTGAGCTTCGGCAGGCTGGTCAGCACCTCGTTGAGCTCAGGGACGGGCAGCGGGTAGAGCTGCTCGAGGCGGACGATGGCGATGTTCAGGTCTTTGGCGGCGTCACGGGCCTTGCGCAAGTCGAAGTACACCTTGCCGCTGCACAGCAGCAGCCGGGTGACCTTCTTCGGGTCGATCGCGGCGTTGGTCTCGCCGATGACCCGCAGGTAGGTGCCGCGGGTGAAGTCCGTCCACGCCGAGCTCGCTTCGGCCATGCGCAGCATGCTCTTGGGAGTCATCACCACCAGCGGTTTGCGAATCGGGCGTTCCACCTGTCGGCGCAAGAGATGAAAAATCTGGGCGGCGTTGGTGGGGTAGCAGACCTGAATGTTGTCCTCCGCGGCCAGCTCGAGGAACCGTTCGAGCCGCGCGGTGGAATGTTCGGGCCCCTGGCCTTCGTAGCCGTGGGGCAACAGCAAGGTGAGCCCCGACAGCCGCTTCCACTTGTCTTCAGCGGCGGCGATGAACTGGTCGATGATCACCTGGCCGTTGTTGGCGAAGTCGCCGAACTGCGCTTCCCACGCCACCAGCGCGTCCGGGTAGTCGAGCGAGTAGCCGAACTCGAAGCCCATGCACGCCATCTCGGACAGCGGGCTGTTGAGAATCACGGTGCGGCCCTGCTTGGAGCCCAGCGCGCCCAGCGGGAACGCAGTTCTGCCGGTCAGCGTGTCGTGGAGCACGGCGTGGCGATGGGCGAAGGTGCCGCGCTCGGTGTCTTGCCCGGTGACGCGCAGGGCATAGCCCTCGCTGACCAGGGTCGCGTAGGCGAGCATTTCACCCGCCCCCCAATCGAGCGGCTCTTCGCCGGTGACCATCTTCTTCCGCTTGTCGATCACGTTCTTCTGAACGTTGGGGTGAAGGACGAAGCCCTCAGGGGTCTGCGCGAGCATGTTGAGCAGGGCCTTGAGCTTGGCCTCGTCGAGGCCGGTGGGCATCTGCGGAACCTCGGCGTCGGCGCCGCCCTTGTAGCGGGCCCAGATGCCCAGGTTGTGGCTGGGATCTTTGACCTTGTTGTCGGTCTTGCTGCGCGCGTGCGCTTCGGAAAAATCGTCCACGCACTTCTTGAGGATCTCGGCCGACTCTTCGAGGGTGACCCGACCCAGCTTCGCCAACTGCGCCGAGTAGAGCTGCCGCGCGGTGGGGTGGGCGCGGATCAACTTGTACATCACCGGCTGGGTGAACGCGGGCTCGTCCCCCTCATTGTGGCCGTACTTCCGGTAGCAGACGAGGTCGATCACCACGTCGGTGTGGAAGCGCTGGCGGTACTCGGTCGCCAGCTGCATCACGTGAACGCACGCTTCGGCGTCGTCTCCGTTGACGTGGAAGATCGGGATGTCGAGCATCGCCGCCATGCCGGTGCAGTACAGCGGGGTGCGGCCCTGCTCGGCTTCGGTGGTGTAGCCAAGCTGGTTGTTGATGACGAGGTGAATGGTTCCACCGGTGTCGTAGCCGGGCAGTCCTCCGAGGTTCAGGGTCTCGGCGACCAGCCCCTGACCTGCGAAGGCCGCATCGCCATGAATGACCAGCGGTACGATCGCGTGCCGACCCACTTCCCCGACGCGATCCTGTTTGGCGCGAACGCGACCTTCGACGACAGGGTGCACGACGCCCAGGTGGCTGGGGTTGAAGGCCATCGTGAGGTGGATGTTCTGCCCCCCGCGGGTCTGCCAATCGCTCGAATACCCCATGTGGTACTTCACATCGCCGCGGTTCAAGAACTTGGTCGGGTCGGTGGGGCCCAGGAACTCGCTGAAGATTTCGTCGGCGGGCTTGCGGCAGATGTTCGCCAGCACGTTGAGCCGCCCACGGTGGGCCATGCCGATCACGATCTCGCGAATGCCGAGCGCACCGCCCACCTCGAGCATCGCCTCGAGCATCGGCAACATGGTCTCGCCGCCTTCAGCCGAGAACCGCTTGGCGGCCTGGAACTTGGTGTGAATCGTCGTCTCGAACGTCTCGGCGAGGGTGAGCCGGGTGAGGATCCGCTTTTGTTCTTCGACGGTGAAGTCGGTGCGGTTCTCGCTGTGCTCCATGCGTCGCATCAGCCAGCGGCGCCGTTCGCTGTTGAGCATGTTGACGTACTCGACGCCGACGTGATCGCTGTAGGTGCGGCGCATTCGCTCGAGCACCCGGCGCACCGACACGCGGGGCTCATCGAACGCGCCCTGGGTGTCGACGAGCGCCTCGAGCTCGGCTTCCGAGAAATGGGCGGGGCTGACCATTCCGATGTCGGCCACGTGGTCCAGCGGAGGGCGGGGGGTGCCCAGCGGATCCAGCTGGGTGAGCAGGTGGCCGCGAAGCCTGAAGCTGAAGATGGTCTGGTCGACCTTGCTCTGCAGGTCGATGCTCTGAGAGGCGACTGCCGCCGTCACCAGGCCCTGGGCCACGACTGCCGCCCCGTTGCCGTTGCCGTTGCCCTGGGGGGCGGGCTTTCGGGGCTTGAGCTGCAGCCCGTCGATGATCAGCGGTCTGCCTTTGCCGGCCGAGGACGCGAACAAATCGACCCAGCTGGGGTCGACGCTTTGGGGATCATCGAGCCAGCGTTGGTACTGCGCTTCGATGAAGTCGATGTTCTGCCCGGTGAGGTACGTGTCTTGAGGAATCGACATGGGGGGGCCTTTCTATTACGCAGCGGCACGGCTCTCCATGATGCGTCCGCTTTTCTTCATTGTTGCGTTGTTGAGTCTGTCCGCCTGGGCGGATCCTCCGAAGTTCTCTAGCGGAGGAGTAATCTTCGGGCTGCAGTACGGCCCGGTCGGTTTCTGGTCTTTCGACCGGACCTTCATCGGCGGGCAGGTCGGGCAGGGAAACGCCGACGCCTACATCGCTGATCTCCAGAACACCCACACCATCGGCGTTCGGCTTGGGTACAACATTCTGGGGCATGTCTCGATCGAGGCGAACCTGGTCGCGACGGGCTGGAATCTTTCAGACACCTCGCGCGGCGGGGGCGGATTCCTGACCGGAATCGTGGCGTGGCACCCGCTCGAGCTGGTCTTCATCAAGAAAGAAAAGCGGCCGATTCCCATCGACGCTTCGATCTTCTTCGGAGCGGGCTACGGGATCGTTGGCCAGCGCCTGGGAATGGACGGCCTGGTCTGGCAGTGGGGCATGACCGCCGACTACTGGTTCAACCGCTTCATCGGGCTGGGGCTGTTCGTTCGGGGCACGTTCCCGCGATTCGGCGCGATGTACCTCGACTACGACCACCGGACTTCGGCCGGAAATACGTTGTCGCTGCCCAAGACCAGCGGAGGCCAGTTCTGGCACCCCGGCTTCGAAGTGCTGCTGCGCTTCGGCGACTGAAAGGTCGGGCGTTACACCAGACGGGCGGCGAGCAGGTCCTGAACGTCGAGCAAGCCGACCGCCCGACCGTCCCCGTCCACCACCGGAAGTTGATCGACCTGGTGCTCGCGCATGCGGGCCGCAGCAAAGAGGACCAGGTCATCGGGCAAGACGAAGCGAGGGTTTTTCCCCATCACCTCACGGACCTGCACCTTGAAGTCCAGCCGGTCTTGCTCGGCGAGGCGGCGAAGATCTCCATCGGTGAAGATCCCCACGAGCAGCCCTTTGGAATCGACGACGTTGGCCGCTCCGGGGCGGCCTTTGGTGTTGGTCATCACGACCACCACTTCTGAAAGACGGGCGGTCTGCTTTACCACCGGGTGGGCGTCCCCTGCTCGCATCACCTCGCGGACCTTGAGCACGCTGCGGCCGAGCTTTCCCCCGGGGTGAAGCAGGGCGTACTGCTCGGCGGTCAGCTCGCGCTGGTGGGCGACGCACATCGCCAGGGCATCGGTCATCGCGTGGAGGGCGGCGGACGACGCGGTGGGAATGAGGCCGAGCGGAGAGGCTTCGTCGAGGACTCCGATGTCGAGCAGGAGATCCGAGGCCAGCGCCAGGGGGCTGCGGGGGTCGGAAGTAATCGCCACCAGGGTGACGCCCACCCGCTTGAGCGGGGTGAGCAGCACCAGCAGCTCGGCGGTGGTCCCCGAGTTCGAGAGCGCGACTACCACATCGCCGCGCCTGACCCGACCCAGGTCTCCGTGGGCGGCTTCGGCAGGGTGAAGATAGAGAGAAGGAACGCCGACCGAGGCGAGGGTGGCCGAGAGCTTCTGGGCGATGAAGCCCGGCTTGCCCATCGCGGTGACGATCACGTGCCCGCGACAGGTGAGGATCGCATCGACGGCGCGAACGAAATGGCCATTGATTCTGCGCTCGAGCGACGCGATGGCGCGGCTCTCGGTGCGGAGGACTTTCCTGGCGTAGGCGAGGGTCGAACGGGAGCTCACGGGTTTGACGCTTGTATCCGAGGCGACGCGATCGAAGGTCGACACAAATGAGGTGCGGGATTAAACGACCCTCATGAAATTCTTCATCGACAGCGCAGACGTGAAGGAAATCCGGGCCGCCCACGCGATGGGCTGTGTCGACGGAGTCACCACCAACCCCTCACTGCTGGCCAAGGTCGGCAGGCCCCTGGTCGAGACGATCAAAGAGATCTGCTCGATCGTCGATGGTCCGATTTCGGCCGAGTGCGTCTCGATGACCGCCGAAGAGCTGGTGGTCGAAGGGCGGGGCCTGGCCAAGATTCACAAGAACGTGGTGGTGAAGGTCCCGATGGGCGTCGAAGGAATGAAGGCGACCAAGATTTTGACCGCCGAGGGCATCAAGACGAACGTCACGCTCGTCTTCTCGCCGAACCAGGCGCTGCTGTGCGCGAAGGCCGGCGCCACCTACGTCTCTCCGTTCGTCGGCCGGCTCGACGACATCTCTCAAGACGGCATGGAGATGGTGCGGCAGGTGCTCGAAATCTTCCGCGCGTACGACTTCAAGACCCAGGTGCTGGTGGCCAGCGTGCGCCACCCGATTCACGTGCTCAGCGCCGCGCGCATGGGCGCCCACGTGGCGACGCTTCCGCTGTCGGTGATTCAGCAGCTCGCGCAGCACCCGCTGACCGATGCTGGCATCAAGAAGTTCCTCTCCGACTGGGAAAAGGTTCCGCAGCCCAAATAGCCCCCGCGTCTGCTAGACGCGCGCCCGACATGAACTTCGATCTGTCGGACGAGGAAAAGGGCATTCAGGCAACGGCGCACAAGTTCTCGAAGGACATCGTTCGCCCCAAGGCGGCGCACTTCGACGAGACCTCGACGTTCCCCAAAGACATCATCAAGCAGGGCTGGGAGCTCGGCTTGATGAACATGACCATCAGCGCCGAGCTCGGCGGAGCGGGCCTGTCGCACATGGCCCAGGTGCTCGTCGCCGAAGAGCTCGCGTGGGGCTGCGCGGGCGTCGCGACGTCGATGATCGCCAACGACCTCGCGCTGCTGCCGATCATCCTGGGTGGCTCGAAGGAACAGCACGAGAAGTTCGTGAAGCCCTTCACCGAGTCGTTCAAGTTGTGCAGCTTCGCGCTCACCGAGCCGTCGGCCGGAAGTGACGTCGCCGGCGTGACGACCACCGCACGGCGCGAGGGTGATTTCTACATCGTCAACGGCCAGAAGCAGTGGATCACCAACGGCGAATACGCCGACCAGTTCTCGCTGTTCTGCACGACGGACAAGGCCAAGCGCCACAAGGGCCTGATGTGCCTCGTCGTCGAGGGCCGCCCGAAGGGCCTCACCGTCGGCAAGCACGAGAACAAGATGGGGCAGCGCGCGTCGAACACCGTCACGCTGACGTTCGAAGACGTGAAGGTCCCGGTCGCGAACCGCATCGGGCAGGAAGGCGAGGGCTTCGCGATCGCGATGGCGACGCTCGACAACAGCCGCCCGCTGACCGCGATGTTCGCCGTCGGCATCGCCCGCGCCGCGCTCGAGCACTCAATTGAGTACGCGAAGACCCGCACCCAGTTCGGCAAGCCCATCGCCGACTTCCAGGCGATTCAGTTCATGATCGCCGACATGGCGAAGGACACCCACGCCGCCCGGCTGCTCGCCTACCAGAGCGCGTGGATGCTCGACAACGGCCAGCGCAACACGCTCGTCTCCAGCTACGGCAAGTGCTTCGCGGCCGACACGGCGATGCGGGTCACCACCGACGCGGTCCAGGTGTTCGGCGGCTACGGCTACAGCAAGGAATACCCGGTCGAGAAGCTGATGCGTGACGCGAAGCTCATCCAGATCTACGAGGGCACCAGCCAGGTGCAGCGGCTCGTGATGGCGCGCGAGCTGCTCAAGACCTGACTCATAACCGCTTGCTTCCGCGAACCTTGATTTGTATGTCAACGCGAGCGGACGCACTGCGTCAATTTCAACCCAGCAGAGGTCACCATGAAGATTCTCGTCACTGCGAAGCGCGTCGAAGATCCTGAGTCGAAGATCAAAGTGAAGCCCGACGGCACCGG
>JAYVCD010000351.1:0-22468 GCA_043750125.1 Archangiaceae bacterium
TTCTCTTCGACAACGACAAGTGGCTCACTCATTGGGCTCCTCCTCCGTCTCTTCCTCGGACTCGATCAGGTTGTGCGGGTACATCGAGTCCCATTGCTCGCGCAGCGTCTGCCAGTTGCGTTCGGCCTTGATGACCTTCACGAGCCCCTCGGGCACGTCGTCGGGGTCCGGCTCCGCGTCCATGAACTTCCCCGTGCGCAGGCCGATCCTCCACGCCTGTGTCTTCCGAAGCAGGGTGACGTGCGGCGGCTCCACCGTCTCGCGGTCGCGAATCTTCACCTTCCACTGCTTGAACTTCCTCGGCAGACGTAGGGAGTAGGCCATCGGGTCTCGCGTGCTTCACTTCCATGTCTCTCAATATGTCCCCTTCTTAAAGGAGACGCAAATAGGACACACTGGAACACCGCCACTGGGCCAGCAACGCGCTCAGCCGGTCCGCCTCGCCACTTTCCGCCCAATGAGTATGCGGGTTTGCAAGCGCACCGAATGCCGCTGTAGGTCGATGATTTGGCCCCCGCAACTTCAATGAGGACGCCCGCTTAGCCGAGAGGTTGAGCGGGCGTTCTTGGTACGCGTCCGGCGAGCTGCGTCTTTTCGATCGTCTGAATCTGAGATGGCGTGGCATGGGCTCGAGCTCCGCGGCGCGCGATAGCGCTGCCGGTGGGCTGACCTCGTCTGAAACGGCTTGCGCAGAGCCGCGGATCGCGGGTGAGTTCGGGGCATGGATGACGACGAAGAGAGGCTGAAGAAGAAGCTCCGCGCGATCGAGGCGCTGTTCGCAGGAGCCACGACCGATGGCGAGCGCGACGCTGCGGATAGGGCTCGCCAGCGAATCGTTGCGCGACTCGTCGAGCGCGAAGGCGAGCGCCAGGTGGAATGGCAGTTCTCGTTGGACCCGTGGTCGCGCCAGCTGCTGGTGGCTCTGTCTCGGCGCTATGGGCTGAAGCCGTACCGCTACCGACGGCAGCGGTACTCGACGCTGATCATCAAGGCGTCCGAGCGGTTCCTGCGGGAGACGTTTCTTCCCGAGTACGACGCGATGTCGAAGACGTTGAACGAGCACCTCACCGCGGTGACCCAGCGGGTGGTGGTCGAGGTGCTGCATGCCGACAAAAGCGAGCCGGCGGTGGTGGACTCGGAGCCGCAGCAGCTCGCGGCCTTCGGCGCGACCTCCGAGGTCAAGTAGCGTTCGGGCGGTCAGCGGCCACGCCCTGGGCGATCGCGGGCTGCGCGCGCCCGAGTAGGCGCAGCGTGGCGAGCCTTTCCGCTGTCTCTGGGCGCAGCAGGGCAGCAGCGTCAGGACGTCTCAGCGCCAGTCCCTCGCGGCGGAAGATCGACCTCTCGCCGCCGCAGCTCTACACGCACGTCGCCATCGCGAAGCTGATTGAGGTGCACGCGGCGACGCACCCCGCGGTGAAGCTGAAGCACAAGCGCGAGCAGCTCTCGGACGCGGACGGACGGACGGCAGGGATTGTTCGGGCTGACGCCGCCAATTTTTGTCCCACCTGTTGACCGGCGCTTAAGCGCCGGTTTACCGGCGGGACGACCTGTGCGGGACGTGCTCGACGTGTTGAAAGGCGAATGAACCTGCTGCGCGTTTCCCGCTGGCCTTCGGTTTCACCCCCGCGCTGGACGGTGGGCCAGAGATCCGCTTGCGCCCTCCCACGGAACCGGGCTTTGTTCCCGCCGAGCCCATGCTCGAGCGCAAACCCACCCGCGCGCTGTCGTTCGACGAAGCCAGAGTGCGCATCGAAGCGGCGATTGGGCCGCGGCCGGCGGACGACGATGCGAAGGCCGCGTCGCTCGAGTTCGGGTTGTCGCAGAACGAGCGCTGCGTGCGCATCGTGCTGCCGGAGGTCGACCGCGCGGCGCTGGCCGAGTTGCTCCAGGCGGTGGGCAAGTACTTCGCCGTCGCGCGCTTCGATTTCCACTGGTCCAACGAGTTCGCCTTCACTGCGCTCGACGTCCCCGGTTCAGCCGAAAAAGACCACGAGCGGCTTCGGGTGCGGTTCGTGCCCACGCGCGCGGATGCGCCGGGGACCGTGGAGTTCAAGAAGGACGGCGATCTCACCGAGCGAGACGCCGAGTGCATCGTCGATGTCTGGACTCGCCTCGCGGCCGACCCGCACGAGCGCGAGCCGGCCGAAGTGCTCGAAGAGCTGGGCGCGCGCGTTTACGCTCAGAACGAAGAGTGGACCTGGGCGCAGCTGGGCGGCTACGCCGAGACGAAGCGGGTGGTCGAGACCACCGTGGTCTCGCCGTTTCTGCACGGTGAGCTGTTCCGCCAGGTCGCGCGGCTGGCGCGCGGAAAGCCCGGCTCGAACATTCCTCGGGCGGTGCTGTTCGAGGGGCCTCCGGGCTGCGGAAAGACGACCATGGCGCGGGTGCTCGCCAACGTCTCGAAGGCGCCCCTGGTGTACCTGCCGATCGAATCAGTGATGAGCATGTACTACGGCGAGTCCGAGCGCCGCCTGGCCCAGGTGTTCGAGCAGGCCAACCGGTACTCCCGCTGCATCCTCTTCCTCGACGAGATCGATGCGCTGGCGGGCTCGCGCGACCAGTTCATGCACGAGGCGACGCGGCGGGTGCTGTCGGTGCTGCTGCGCAACCTGGCGGGCATCGCTCAGAGCGAACATGTGCTGGTGATCGGCGCAACCAATCGCGCCGAGGATCTCGACCGGGCGCTGATGAGCCGCTTCAACCGCGTGGTGCGCTTCGAGCTGCCCTCGTCCGCAGAGCGAATGGAGATTTTCCGGCTCTATGCAGGCCACCTGGCCAATGAGCACCTGGAAGCTCTCGCAGAGAACAGCCCGGGCAAGTCGGGGCGCGACATCGAGGACGTTTGCGGCGAGGCCGAGCGCCGTTGGGCGCACCACCTCATCGGTGAAGGGGCTCAGGCCAGCCCGCCGCGGTTCGACCAGTACGTCGAGGCGCTCGCCTCGAAGCGGCAGCTTGCGCTCGAGCCCGACTGACGACTCTGGCCCCAACCGGAGGCATTTTTTGCGCTCTTACATTGCGGCACCGTAGGCCTTGAAGTCGCGCTTCAACCGGCACATCTTCGGGTCTTCAGGAGAGCGACCTTGCCGGGCGACCACCCCACCGATCCGCCGAGAAAAGTCCGGGCAGTTCTGCGTTCGGCAGGCGACTGGGCGCGCGATCGCGGCGCGCGCAGCGAAGAGCGGACCTGGTCTCCTGCGCTGCGATCGACAGAGAGCCCCGAGCTGCAGGCACTGGTTCAAGAACGGGAACAACTGCGCGAGCAGCTCTTTCACGTCAGGGACCTGTCCTCGCGGCTCATCGACCGGGTCGACGAGCAGGATCAGCGCATCGGCGCGCTCGAGGCCGACCTCAAGAACAAAGAGACCTTGATCCACGACCTCGAGGTCGAGGCCGCCGACCTCATCGCTCACGCCTCGAACCGCGAAGAGCACGTCAAGGGGCTGAAGACCGAGCTCGACGAGCTCTCCTCGACCAACGACGACTTGATCACTCAGGCCACGAAGCGAGAGGACCGGATCTCGCAGCTGGAAGTCTTCCTGAAGATGATCGCCGACGCCGACGACCGCTAAGAAGCGCGACGGTTGATTGCGGTCTGGCCGAATTAGAACCGCCGTGAGGATGCGGCTTCCGACATGAGCCGCATTTTCAAGGCTCGGTGTTCTGCTCGCATTTGACGACGCCGAGATAGCGCGCGCTGCGACCTTCAAACGCCACCCAAATCTCGAATTGGCGAATCGCTGCTTCCCCCGCCCAGGGCTGCGCCGCGACCTCGATGACCAGACGATCGCGCGCCGGGACCTCGAACGAATCGATGTTCCGGCGCGCGGCCTCGATCGCGGGCGAGCACACGACGCGATACGGAAAGTGCCGTGGGGGCAGGCGACTGCCCGAATCGTTCGTAGCGATGTTGCTTGTCAGCCGAAAGATCGCAGGGCGATCGGTCGGGTTGAGCAGATGAAATGGGCGGATGACCGGATCGTCGACGAGCCTGCCGAAGTCTAGTCTGAGAGGCCAGATGCCGAGCTCGTCACCAAGGTCGGGGTGGTCGCCATCGAGCTCGGCCCGCAGTTCGCGCCACCATGTCTGCAGACCGGGCTCGACTCTGCGTCCACGGGCCACGCGTTGCGGCGTGAGATAGCTGGCGTCGCGGCGGCCGAGCAACGTGAGTTTGAGATCGTCGATGTCCCAACTGTTGACCCAGAGGATGCGGCGCACCGAGCGTCGCAAGTGTGCAATCTCAATTCGGTATCCGCGATCTTCTTTGAGCTTCCGATCACGGATGTCGGCCTCGCCCTGCGCCGGTGTCGGCCGGCACCGCTCGCAGACCAGCCGCTCGTCGAAGGCGCAGGTGAAGGCGCCGACCTTTTTGATTGCCTTGTTGTCGAGGCGCAGCAGATCGAGGTGCTGCTCCACGATCTGCCCCGTCCATCCACATGAGGGGCATTGGTACGTGACGTACGTGGCCGGCGGTGGGGGAGGCATCATGCCCGGATCTCCTTCGAGCTCTTGCGCGCGACGGACAGCTCGACGGGCACTCGCACCAGGCAGCGTCTACCAGACCTCAGGCCTGTTTCGCCGCGTTCGGAAGTTGCGTTCGGTTTCAAACGACCAGCCGCCTTCAACCGACAAAAGGCCCCAGTGGCCTGCGAAGCCACTGGCCGTGCAGAGGGCTCCGGCACTCGGACGACAGCGAGAACCCGAACGGTTCGTCGCCCGATAACCAATCACACCCAGCCGGCCGTAGCTGTGTCGACCGATCTGCAGAACCCACGAGCAACTCCAACACTTGAGGACTCACATGAAGGTCTCACTGACGAGCTTGCTGCTCGGATGCACGTTGATTGCTTGCGCGCCCCCCGCCACTGCTCCCCACCCCGGTAACAGCTCGACCGCAATCAAAGCCGCGCTCGGAGGGCAGGTCGAGGTCGAGGGCGCTCGACTGAACATTCCGGCCCAGGCCCTGAGCCAGGACGCCACCATCACCGTCTCGGTGAAGGCCGCTGCCGATGACAAGCGCAACCCGCTGCAAGCCGTCGGGCCCAGCGTGAGCGTGGATCTCGGCGGAGCGGTCTTGAAGATGCCCGCGAGCCTCGAGTTGCCGACGACCCTCGGACCGGGCGGAGGAAGCCTGGTGATCCTCGAGGCGGATCCAAACCCTGCGGAAGGCGAGCCGGGCCTTCGGGTCCACGCCGCTCGGGCGGCGACGGTCACCGCGGGGACCTCGGTCTTCTATGAGGTCACCCGCCCGAGCACGTACACCGCCGCGATCGTCCCGCAGCCCAAAGCGATCGAGGGCGTCAGCGGCGTGTCGCTCGAGGTCCCCTTCTACTGGCAGGCCGGGCTGCCGTGGTGCGTCCCCACCTCGCTGGCGATGACGATCAATTCCTTTCAGCCGCTGCCCACCCTCGCCAGCAACCCGAAGTTTCCCGGCGGGTTCGCCAGCAACTACGGCCTCGCCAGCTTGATTCGCCAGCCCGCCAACGAAGGCGCTTCGGTCGTCGCGATCCTCAACGCCGCCAGCATCCCCGCCGATGGCTACACGCTGTTGGGGTGGGACGCCGAGCTGGTCGCCAGTGCGACAGGCACGAATGGCGCTTACGGCGCGTTTCAGTCGTACGTGGTCCTCACCACCACGGGAATCCTCGGGCTCTTTCCTCCCAAGCCGGTGTGGACCAGCTCGGACCGGCAGTGGCATGCGTTCGTACTCACCGGCCTCACCAACGCAGACATCAACGGCACCTACATCAACGACGCCAACGCACGGTGGGTGGGCACGCACCCGTCTGATTCGTGGTCCGGTTTCGCAAAGCTCAACTGCTCACTCAAAGACAAGAATGACCCCGGCAAGGGCTGCGCAGAAGCGGGCGACTCGAACCCGGATCTCTACACGTTGGTGCTGCACGCCGAGCCGAAGCCCGAAACGGAGCGGCGGGGATCTATCGAGCTCAGCCACGGTGCGACGGTCTATTTCAGCGGCGTCGGCTACCCGTTCCCGGCCTCGGTCGCCTTCCGCAACCCGAGCGGCAATGTGATCTCGAATTGGAACTGGGAAGGCAAGTTCCCCAATGGCTACTACTTCAGCGACGAGGCGATCACCGACAAACGCTTCCCCTTCAACAGCAACCTGACCCAGGACCAGGAATTCAAGTCTCTGATTCCGCGCTCGAGTGTCCTCGACCTGGCATTCAACGTCGTCAACACCACCAACACCCCGCGCGAATACCAGATCGAAGCCCGCCTCTTCATCGGGGGAAGCAGCGTCGCCCAGCAGCTGAAGACCTTCAATGGCGCCGCCTATGATCGGGCGCCCGTCGCGCTGAGCTTCGGAAACCTGGGCACTCTGGCCCCGATCAATGGGCCGACTGCGGCCCGCGTGGAAATCAACCTCAGCCAGAACGGAGTCGTCCAGGACGTGAAGCACATCGCGTTCCGCCTCGGGCCGGACCCGGTGCAGCTGCCGACGGTGCGCGTGCTCGTTCCCAGCCAGGGAGCGACGTTGCTGAAAGCCGAGCCGTTCACGTTCAAGGGTGAGGGCTTTGATCCCCACCGCCTTCCCGACGGCCGCGCGATGCTCACCTGGTACGAGGGTGGAACCAAGCTCGTCGACGGCCCCGACTTCGCCACGATCTATTCGACCGCCGGCGCGCACACCCTGACGCTGGTCGCGCGGGGCGAGTACGGCGCTCAGGCCACCACGTCGGTAAGCTTCACGGTGTTCTCACCCACGCGGGTTCCGGGGGAAGTCGTGATCGTCTCGCCGATCAACAACGCGAAATACGGCGACCTGTACAGCTTCACCACCGAGGTGGCGCTGGTGGGCTACGCGACCTACTCCAACGGGGTAGCGGTGCCGGGAGACAAGCTGGTCTGGAGCATCGACGGCTATCCCGGAGAGCTCGGGCGGGGTGCAAGCCTCACCGCGAAGCTGGCGGGCGGACCCGGCTCGGAGCTGCGGCACGTGGTTCGGCTGACGGCATTGACCGCAGGGGGACCGGCATTCGGGACCGCGGCCGTCACGGTGGCAGTGCTTGGGCCGGTTCATTGAAACGCGAAGCGCCTTCTTCCCAAAACCTCATTTCCTGGAGACTCCGATGCGCACTGCAATCCTGCTGTCGTCCTGCTTGACCCTGCTGGGCTGTGGACCTGCTGAGGTACCGGGCAGTCCGAAGATTCTCTTGTTCGCCGCCAGCCCGGGCAACCTGCCCAGCGATGGAGGCGAGGTCACGTTGGACTGGGACGTGACCGGCGCCACGACTCTCAGCGTGGACAACGGGGTGGGGAGCCTTTCGCCCGTCACAAAGGGCACCGTGAAAGTGAAGGTGGGAAGCGGGAAGACGTTTGTGCTGACCGCCATCAACCCCACGGGCTCGGTGGAAGGCAGGGTGAGCGTCACGGTGGAAGCCGCACCGGCGATCAGCATGACCCCGACCGCCCGGGCGTTCGTCGCCGGAAATCCCGGAGGGACCTTCGACACCACCGTCGTCGGCTCGAAGGGCCTCGTGCGCTGGAGCCTGGTCGGCCCGGGCAGCCTCAACCCGAGCACCGGCCCGAGCGTCATCTACACCCCACCGACCAGCCTCATGGCCACGACGACGGCCACATTGACCGCGGCGGTGGAAGGAACGGCCCTGAGCGCCACGGCGACCGTGCGCATCGCTCCGGTTGGGCTCACCGGCGGAGTGCTGTTCTACAAGGCAGACGGTTCAGCCGAAGTGAAGACGGTGGGCGCCGCCGGAGAGCTGACCGCGGTCAGACAATTCAATGCCGGAGAATTGCCGGTGGGGGTCACCCACTTCGCCAGACCCTACGACCTCTACGAGTTGTTCTACAGCGCGGCCGATGGCTCGGGTTCACTGGCAACCTTCGACGGTGCCGGCAACTACCGCGCGCTGCGAACGTACGCGGCAGGAGAGCTGCCGAAAAATCAGACCCACCTCGTCAGCCTCAGCGACCGGCTGGTGATGTACGCCGCGGGCACTGCGACCTGTGGGGCGTACAGCAGCGCCAACTACGACTTCGTCATCGAAAAGACGATCCCCTCGTTTGCGATCAACTGGAGCGTGCTGGTGCCGATGAGCGCCGGGGTTCTCTTCTACCGCCCAGGAGGCACGGGCGCGCTGGGCGTGTTCAGCGCCAACTGCCAATGGGCGCAGGTCACCACCTACAGCGGCTTTTCTCCGGACTGGACGACGATCATCAACGTGGGCAGCGCGGTCCTTTTCTACCGACAGTCCGATGGAGTCGGTGCGCTGGTGACCATCGCTCCCAACGGGACCCCGGCCCAGATCGGCAGCTACCTCGCGGGCGTGCTGAAGAAGGGTTGGGATCAAATGATCAACACCCGCTTCGGAGTGCTCTTCTACAACCGCGACGGCTCGGGCCAGTTGGGGACGCTCAGCGGCAACGTCTACACCAACAAAATGTCGTACGCCGTCGGTGAGCTGCCGGTGGGTGCGGATCTGATCTCTGCGGTGGGAGGCTGAACGCTGAGCAATCCCCGAACGAGCCCTCCATGAAGCGGCGCGGTCCGTCGGGGTTGTATCTCGACATCACGCATCACTTGTTTTGACATCAGATGTTGACCTTCGTTACGGTTTGTCATGGCTCGGACTACCGTAAACATCGACGACCCGGTTCTTCTCGACTTGAAGCGTCTCCAGAAGAAGGAGGGCAAGTCTCTTGGCCGGTTGGTCACTGAGCTGTTGGTGAAGGCGCTCAGCCTCGAGAAGGCGACCGGGCACAAGGCACCTGCTTTCAAGTGGATTTCCAGGAATATGGGGGTTCCTTTGGTTGAGCTGAACGACAAGGAGGCACTGCATGCCGTCCTGGATCGGGATGCGCTCGAGAAGCTGCGACGATGAGCTATGCCATCGATGCCAACGTGTTGTTGTACGCGTCGAACTCGGCAAGCCGTGAGAGGGGTCGTGCGCTCGAATTCCTGACCCAATGCGCGCAACGAAGCGAGGTGATGTGCGTGGCCGTGGGGACGCTGATGGCCTATCTGCGCATCTCGACGCATCCCTCTATCTTTCCTACTCCCTTGAGCTGGAAAGACGCAGTCAGCAATCTCGAGGCGCTTCTTGCTCTTCCTCACGTTCGAGTCATTCACGACGCCGAAGGCTTTTGGCAAGTCTTCCGCGGGGTGGTGAAGTCCCCGGTGCGAGGGAACCTCGTTTCTGACGCCCACCTCGCGGCGGTGCTCAGGCAGAACGGGGTGACGACGCTCTTCACCAACGACACCGACTTCCGCCGATTTGAATTCCTTACCGTGAAAAACCCGTTCACGTAGCGATTGCGTCGTCCCTCATGGTTGTCCACGACTTCAGATTCACAGACCTGGACGAACTGGTTCAGGCCTATTTGCGAAGCCAGTACGCGAGCCCGATGAACAACGCCTGAAACGGCAGTCGTGCCCAGGCCACCCATTCCGGAAGCGGGTGGGCCGGGTCGAGCTGGAGGTGGTTGAACGCCATGTTCAAGTTCGCGGGGAAGACGGCGACGTACAAGGCGATCAACCCCCAGGCGGAGAAAGATCTGACCCTGGGAACCAGCAGCCCGACCCCCCCGAGGATCTCGAAGGCTCCGCTGAGGTAGACGAGCATCAGCGGCGCGGGCAACACGTCCGGCACGATCCGCACGAATGGCTCGGGGTTCGTGAAGTGGGTCGAGCCGACCACGACCATTGCCGCGGCGCAGGCAAAACGAACAATCGTCTTGAACATCGGCATCAGCCTTCGCTGATCTTGAGCAGCTTCAAGATCTCGGCGATTGGTCTGCCGCTGTAGAGCTCGCGCGCGTGCTCGGTGGTGGTGAACGACCGGGTCTTCATCCGATCGATGTACAGCATGCCGTTGAGGTGATCGACCTCGTGCTGAAGGATTCGCGCGGGCCACCCCTTCACCCGCCACACCTGGTGCGCTCCGTGCGCGTCGAGCCCGGAGACTTCGACGTGCTGGCTGCGCTCGACCAGCGCCGCGTACCCGTCGACGCTCAGACACCCTTCGAAAAAAATATCGGATTCATCGCCGAGGACCCGCAGCTCGGGGTTGACGAACACCCGGGTCTCGAAAGGAACCCGGCCCCGCTCGGCGCGCTCTTCTTCACTGGCGCCGGCGCTGAGCTTCTCGTCGTCTTCGAGGACGATGACCCGCAGCGGAATGCCGATTTGCGGAGCGGCGAGCCCCACTCCCGGCGCTGCACGCATCGTGGCGATCATCACCGCGATCAGCGTCTGAAACTCGGGAGTCTTGATCCGCTCGGGATCCACTTCGATCGCGCGGGCCCGAAGCACGGGCGCGCCGGTCTGAACGATGGAAGGCAGCTCGAGTGGGTTCATGAAGGTCGGGTTCGATGCCGGGTCGATAAAGGCGGCGCGGCTGTTTCGCAGCGCGGTGTCGGTGATGCAAGCGGCTCATTCCGCGGTGAGCGGGTCTTCGAGGGGCCCGGCGTCGAGCGCTTCGGCCGCCTCACGCGCCTTTCGCTTCCACAGACTTTCATGCGCGGAAGCGACGAAGCCGAGCTCGGTGTCCGAATGTTCGGTCGGGCAAACCTGGGTCGGCACTGTGCCGGGAACGAAGGGAGCGAGGATCACCTTGCAGCTCTCGTTGGGCAGCTTGCCGGTCTCGATGCAGATGTTCTGTTTGACCAGAGTGGGGGTCTTCGGGAAATCAGGCAGGGGCAGGGCGTCGTACTGGGTCGACTTCCCCATCCACCAACCCCACAGCGGGGCGGCGAGATCTGCGGCGGAAGCCCCGATGCGCGCGGGCAGATCAAACCCGATCCAGACGACGGTCGCGGTCGCGGGAGTCGCCCCGACGAACCAGAGGTCTTTCTCCGCGTCGGTGGTCCCCGTCTTCCCCATCGCGGGGCCGAGGTAGCCGGCTTCGCCCGCGACTCCACGGGTCGCTCCGCCGGTTCCGTGATCGATGACCAGGCGCATCAGCTCGCGGGTCAGCGCGGCGGCGGTGGGGTCGAGCACCACTTCGCCCAGATGGGGAGGGCCGATGCGTTCCACCCCGGCGGCATCGGTCGCGCGCACGATGGGCGTGCCTTCCACCCGCCGTCCCCCGTTCGAGACCATCGCCGCGAACTGCGCCATCTCGAGCGGAGTGACTTCGGCCTGACCCAGCGCCAACCCCAGCTCGACCGGGAAGGACGTGGTGTCGAACCCGACCTTTTTCGCGAATGCAATCAGCGGCTGTGGTCCGCCCAGCTCTTCGAGCAGTGAAGCGGTGGCGATGTTCTGGGACCAGGCCAACCCTTCGGCGAGGCACGCGCTGACGGACGATTCGCCGCCGACGTTGGTGGGCCGCCAACGTCCCGCCGCGGTATTGAAGTCGCGCGGGGTGTTGGGCGCAGTCGAGGCCGAGGTGTATTTGTTGGAAAACGCCAGCGCGTAGACCAGCGGCTTGAAGCTGCTGCCCGGTTGGCGGTGCGCCTGGGTCGCGCGATTGAAGCCGAACAAGCTGACCTTGGTTCCACCGTAAACCGAGAGCATCAGGCCCGAGTGGACATCGAGCGCGAGGCCCACGGTCTGCAACGTTCCGGCTTTAGCGTTGACGATCTGCTCGTAGCTTTTGGCTTTCGCCGCGAACAACCGCTCGGCCTCGTCCTGCATCACCAGGTCGATCGAGGTGACGACGGTGAGCCCCGCGCCGTAGACGATGGATCGCGGCAGCTGCGCCTCGAGCCGGGCGCGCACCACCGAGAGGAAGGCAGGAAATCGTTCTGCGGTCGCGGCGGGCTGGGCGAGGACGATGGGCGAGGCCAGCGCGGCCTTCACGTCGTAGCCGTAGTGCTTGCCCATCTCGCCCAGCAGGCGGTCGCGACGCGCGCGACACGCGTCAGGATTGCGATCCGGAGCCAGCTTGCCCGGCCCGGGAAGAATCGCCACCAGCGTGGCGATCTGAGCCAGATCGAGCTGTTCGATTTCCTGGTCGAAGTAATGGCGTGCGGCTTCCGAGAACCCACACACCGAGAAGGTGCCGCGCTGCCCGAGGTAAGGGACGTCGAGGTACATCTGCAGGACGGCGTCCTTTCCGAGCGCGGAGTCCAGCCCCATCGCGAGCCCCATCTCGCGCAGCTTTCGCCAGACCGTTTTTTCGCTGCGCTGCGACAGGCAACGAACGACCTGCATGGTGAGCGTGCTGCCGCCTTGCGAGTACTGCCCGTCTTTGGAATTGGCGAATACCGCACGAACGAGAGACGTGAGGCTGACTCCCCGGTGAGAACGAAAGTCGCGATCTTCCGAGGCGAGGATCGCGTCGATCAACATCTTGGGCGCGCGCGCGATCGGCAGGTGGGTTCGCAGCTCGCCGTCCGGGCCGACCAGGACTCCCAGCAGCATTCCTTCGAGCGCTTCACCCTGGCGGGCAATCACCCGGTTGGTCTTCGCGCAATACGTTCCGGGCTTTTCTTGGGGGGCGCAGCTTTCGGTGTACCCGCGAAGCCTCGCCTCGGCGACGCGTCGCTTCGCGGTCAGCCCTGCCAGCGGAAGGGCCTGGGAAAACATCTTCGCGGGGAAGCTCCAGCCAGGATGCGAGGTGTCGAAGCGCGCGTGGGCCCGTCCGAGCGCTGCCCCCTGCGCCATCCATCGTGACCAGCCCAGGCCGGCAGCCAGCACGGTGGCGAGCAGCAGCCCCAGGATCACAAACACGATTCGGCGAGTGCGCGACACGAGCACCTACAGCACGTCTTTGCGAAGGAACTTCAAGGTGTCCCACGGCTCGGCGGCCACTGCTGCCAGCGCGCCGCCCATCAACGCGCCGACGACTCCGACCGACGCCACGTCACTGCCTGCGAAAAACAGTCCGGGGATGGGGGAACGCGGCTTGAGCCAGGGGTTGGCGAAGCGCGCCGGGGTCGGCTCGATTCCGTAGATGGAACCGGACGTGGGGCGCACGAAATGCTCGGTGGTAATCGGGGTCGACAGCTCGGCGTATTCAACCTTCCCCTTGAGGCCGGGCATTTTTTCGTACAGCTGTGCGAGCAGGCGGTTCTGCATTCGGCCTTTGAACGCCTCGTAATCGGCTCCCCTGCGCCGCCAACGCAGCTCTCGCCACGGGGCGAAGACTTCCCACGGAACGAACGTGACGACCTCTCCGGTGTGCGGCTCGGTCGGAGAATGCAGCGGGTCCTTGAGCGAGGGAAAGCTGACGTACAGAACGGGAGCGGGGGGCAATTCACCGGTCGCGCTCACCTGCCACGCGTCGTCTTCGCTGTCCCAGACTTCGTAAAACCATTTGTTGGCGGCGGTCGCTCCGGCGTCGCGGATGTTGCCCTTGAAGCCGAGGTAGAGGCAGACGTGGGCGGACGCCGGGCGCAGCTGCGAGAACGAGCGCGCCCAGGGCGTCTGGCGGTATTCCTCGGGCACCAGATTGGCAACGGTGGAGAGCACTCCGGCGGCGCTGATGATTCGGGGTGCGCGCAGCTGTTCTCCGCCCTTGAGTCGTACCCCCACCGCCCGCCCCTTCTCGACCAGGATCTGCTCTACGTCCGCCATGATCCGCGTCCACCCACCGCTGGCGGCGACGGTGTCGAGCAGGGTCTGGGAAATCTGCTGGGAGCCACCCACCGGGTAGTAGCCGCCCCATAGGTAGTGCTTCACCACCAGGGCCTGCATCGCAAACGCCGACCGGCTGGGAGTCGAGCCGTAGTAGCCCCAT
Organism: Archangiaceae bacterium; assembly: GCA_043750125.1. Lineage (GTDB taxonomy): Bacteria > Myxococcota > Myxococcia > Myxococcales > Myxococcaceae > JAGSPQ01. Next base: position 13,665 of record JAYVCD010000351.1, read on the forward strand.
TGGGCGGCGAACAGGGTCCGCAACTTCGGGTCGCTGGTGAGGTCTGCAATTACCGTTCGGGTGGTGGCCCGAAGATGGGGCTGCACTTTTGCGGCGAGCACCCGCTGGGCCGCTTCGCTGACCTGGTTCGGCAAGACCCGCGAAAAATAGTACCCGCGCATTCCTGACGAGATGCTCTTCGCCAGGCCGAGGTAGCGGTCGATCGCCTGAGCTTCGCGCGGAAATGCCGTGAGCAGGTTCTCGCGAAACTGGCCGGGGTTGTCCGGAAAATCGATCTGCATCCCGCCGGGAAAATGAAACGCGTCGTAGACCGGGCCGAGCGAGGCCCACTGAAGCTTCCCGTCGGTCAGGGCGCGCAGCAGGCGACCGGGCATGCTTCGCACCGTCACTTCACCGACCGCGTGCACCCCCACGTCCCAGCGGTAGTTCTTCCGGGTGAAAGTGTGGGTGAAGCCTCCGGGCACGTAGTGCTGTTCGAGAACGCAAACGCGCATTCCGGTCTTCGCGAGCAGCGCCGCGGCGCTCATGCCCCCGATGCCCGAACCGATCACGATCGCGTCGAAGGGGCCCCCTTTCTGTTCGCGGCTCCAGGGGCGCGCATCCCGAATCGTCATGGGACCGGAGATCTAACCTCACCGCAGCAGGGGTGGGTCCCTTTAAACGTGAAGCGACGTCTTCCCTGCCTCGCTTGACGATTTTTGCCACAGCGGGCGCCGGGCCTTCGAGGTGTGAGGGCCATGGCACGTCAGATGCTCATCGGTAGATCTGAAGGAGCCGAAACCATGGACGCCGTTAAAATGCTGACAGAAGAGCACCGGGCGTTTGACGAGCTCTTCAAGCGCTACCTCGCAGCTCGAACGCCGACGCTTCGAGAGGATCTCGCGCGCCGCCTGCTTCATGAGGCCCGGCTGCACATCGCGCTCGAAGAAAAATACATCTACCCCATCGCGATCGAGCGCTCGGACGTTCCGCTGGACGAACACCGGCAGGCAAAATTTTCGTTGGCTGAGCTCGAGAAGCTGGCGGTCGATGACCCGGGCTTCGAAGAACGGCTGGGAACGTTCGTGAAGCAGCTGCTGCAGCACTCGCACGAAGAAGAGCGCGTCTTTTTTGCGGCGCTTCGCAAGACGATGGTCCGCTCGGAGCTCGCGGCGCTGGGTCGATTGCTTCAGAACGCCCGCGAAGAACGGCCTCCTGAGCTCATTCCGGAAGGGCTGGTGGCTCGCGCGGCACGGCACCTGGTGACGACGTGGAAAGCGCAGCTGTGCGATTCGGTCGAAAAAGCAGTCACCGCTCTTTTGGGTCTCAGTGGACCCCATTCACCCGGGACAACGAATTCATGAACCCCAAGACACTGCTGAGCCTGCTGGCCCTGGTCTCCTTGCCGAGCACTGCCTCCGAACCGAGGCCTCCGCCTGCGCCCAGAGTCAGTCCGGTAGAGAAAGAAAAGCCACCGGCCAAAACTGCTCCCGCGGCTGAACCCAAACCGTCCCCTCCGCCTACTTCGACGGATCAAAAGGAAAAGCCCCAGTTCGAGCGCATCGAGTTGCACGGAGATGCAGGAACGCCTGCCTCGCCGAAAAAGAAAGGCCGCTGAATCAAAGCTGCAGCGGAATCTTTCCTTCTTGAGGGCCCGCGAGAATGTTGATGTCGCGCGTCTCGAGAATTGGCGTCGGGTAGCCCTTTTTCGCAGCGTTGATCATCGCCAGACCCAGCCGTTCGGTGGTGGTAATCGTGCTCGGCAGCACCGACTTCACCACCGGCAAGAGCCACCCGAAGCCGGCGTAGAACGCGCGGTAGGAAGCAGTGCGTGACTTGATCCCCTTCAGCGGCTGAATGAGCCCGGGGCGGAACAGGTACGTCGATTTGAACCCGAGCTTCAGCAATGCGTTCTCGGTCTTTCCCTTCACCCGGGCCCACATCACCCGGCCCTTCTCGGTGCTGTCGGACGAGGCGCCCGAGATGTAACAGAACGTCATCTTCGGGTTGGCCTTGAGCAGGGCCTGGGCGGCGGCGAGGGTCAGCTCGTAGGTCACTTTGGTGTAGTCGGGCTCGCTCATCCCGGCGGACGAAACGCCGAGGCAGAAAAAGCAGGCGTCGTAGCCGCTGAGCGGCTGGCCTGCGTAGTTGAACATGTCAGGGAGGACGAGATCGGTGACTTTCGGGTGCTTGGTGCCGCTCGGCCCCCGGCCCACCACGAGCAGCGACTCGAGGTCGGGATCCGCCAGGCACTCGATCAGCACGCCTTGCCCAATCATTCCGGTGCCGCCAAAGAGGATCGCCTTCATGCTTCCCGTCTACTCCCGGGCCAGTCACCAGCGGTAGGTGTTACGAGCAACCCCATGTCGAAGACCATCGCCGCCCGACCTCGCGCAGTCCTGGTGGGAGTCCAACTTCCGGGCATCACCGACGCAGACCACGCCGCGGATTTGGCCGAGCTCGGCAGGCTGGTGACCACGCTGGGCTATGAGACCGTCGCGACTTTGACCCAGCGCCGCGGAGGCATGGGCTCAGGGACCGTGTTGGGAAAAGGAAAGCTGAAGCAGCTGGCGGATCTCACCGGAGGCCCGGGGGTCGTCGCGTCCGGAGCTGCCGACCGCACCTCGAAGGCCCGCGAGAAGTGGGAGCTCGAAGAGGAAGAGGAAGAAGAGAAGGCCATCGCCCTGGAAGAAGTGCCCGACGCGCCGCCAGAGCTCGCCGCTGGGCCCAAACCCACGGTGGTGATCGTGGATCACGAGTTGTCGCCCAGCCAGCTGCGCAACCTCGAGAAAGCGACCGGAGCGCAGGTGCTCGATCGCACCGGGGTGATCGTCGACATCTTCCACCGCCACGCCCGCAGCCGAGAGGCGCGGATGCAGGTCGAGATTGCGCGGCTCAACTACCTGGCTCCGCGGTTGCGCGAGTCGGCGGGCCGCAGCGAGCGCCAGCAGGGTCGAGGGTCCGGTGACTCGGCGGTCGAGCTCGATCGTCGAAAGATCCGCGACCGGCTCGCCGAGCTCAAAGAAGGGCTGGCCGCGGTGCAGCAGGAACAAGATCACCGCCGCTATGCGCGAAGAGATCAGCTTCGGGTCGCGCTCGTCGGTTACACCAACGCGGGCAAGTCTTCGCTGATGCGGGCGCTGACGGGCAGCGAGGTGTTGGTGGCGGACCAGCTGTTCGCGACGCTCGACACGACGGTGCGCGCGCTGCACCCGGAAACCCGCCCCCGGATTCTGGTCTCGGACACCGTGGGTTTCATCAAGAAGCTCCCGCACGACCTGGTCGCGTCATTTCGTTCGACGCTCGATGAAGCGCTCGAGGCTTCACTGCTGCTGTACGTCGTCGATGCTTCCGACCCGACGTGCGATGCGCAGCTGGAAGTGACGAAAGGGGTCCTGAAGGAGATTGGCGCTGACACCGTGCCGAGCCTGCTGCTGCTCAACAAGGCCGACCGCCTCGACCCCGCGGCGAAACAAGCAGTGCTCGCGCGGCATCCGGGGGCGATCGTCCTTTCGGCCCACGCGCCCGAGGACGCGGCGGCGCTCAGACAGACGGTGATCGACTTCTTCGAGTCGTCGATGGTCGAGGCTGAGCTCGTCATTCCCTACGCCCGGCAGGGAAGCATCGGCGACGTGTACGAAACGGCGCGAATCGTCTCTGAAACCTTTGATGAGACGGGCCGCAAGCTGCGCGTTCGCTCGGTGCCGGCGGCGATCGCCAAGCTCGTTCGGGCGTTCGGGGCAGGGAATAACGGGGTCGACTAGGATTTCACGCCTTCAATGCGCGCTCTGCCCCTCGTCATCCTCGTGCTCTGCGCGGGCTGCAAACCCAATCGCCTCGGCGCGGTGGAAGGGGCGGTGTCTTTGGGTGCCCAGCGGGTCGACTTCCCGCTGACGTTCCTCGGCTACCCCACCGTCGCGTCGATCGAGATCCTCAATGGCTCTCGGGTGACCCACGCGATTGCCCTTCGAACCGAGGCTCCCTTCACGCTGAAGACGACCTCGTTCGATCTTCCCGGCGGCGCCAGCGTATGGGTCGAAGCGACGTTTGATCCCCTGGCGGTAGGCGACTTCCAGCAGGCGGTGAAGCTCGAGTCCGAAGATCAATCGATCGAAGCGATCTTCGCTGCCTCCGCCTTGAAGCCTCCGGCGTGCGCCGAGCAGGGTCCGTGCTGGCATTCCAGATACGACCATCCGTCGGGCAGCTGCGTTCAGGTCAACGCCGCCGACGCCACTTCATGCAACGGCGGCAGCGCGTGCCTGCTCACCTCGCAGTGCATCGCCGGGCAGTGTGTCGGCACCGCGAAAGACTGCGACGACCACGACGCGTGCACCACCGACTCGTGCGATGTGGCCAGTGGCTGCGTTCATTTCTCGGCCACCGCCCGGTGCGGCAACTCGACCAACCGCTGCCAGGCACCTGCGTGCGACCCCCGGGTGGGCTGCACCTTCACCGATGCCCCCGACGGCACTTCCTGCGGCAGCTCGGACTGCCAGACGGCGGACATCTGCTTGTTGGGCCAGTGCACGACCGTGGCAGTCACCGACGGAGCGGCCTGCGGCAATTCCAGCCCCTGCCAGAGCCGCGGTCTTTGCGCCGGGCAGGTCTGCGTGCTTCCCGATGCGTCCGAACTCACGGCCGGGTGGACGGTGTGGGCCGAGTCGGGCCGGCACCTGCAGTGGGATTCGATCGCCGATCGCCTGGGCAACGTGTACTGGCGCGAAGCAAAGGCCGACTACAGCTCGGGCCACCTGGTGTCGGTGACGGCCGCGGGCTTCAAGCGCTTCTCGGTTCCGATTGCGTCCACCTCGCAGATGGCGCTGATCGAAGACCTCTTGATTTTGCGCGTCGGCTCGAAGCTCGAAGCCCGAAGCGTCAGTGACGGCTCACTGAAGTGGACCCGCGATTTTCCGCTCGAGATGGGTGTGGGATCTGTGTCTCTTCGCACCCTCGCGCGCGGCCCCCCCGGAATTGTGTACGTCGGGCTGGTGCGAATGGACAACGCGATGCCGACCGCCGGTTTGATCGGCAGTGGAATCGCCGCGGTGACGCTCTCGAACGGGGCCACCCAATGGGAAGTGCGGTTGCCCCAGCAGCAGATTGACGACCAGGCCACTCCGGTAGACGAGACCGGTTACGCGTACGTGGGCACCTCGGGCCTCGATGGAAAACGGCGGTATTTCGGCCTCACTCCGCAGGGGCAGATTCGGTGGGGAATCGAGAACCCGCACGCGAACCCGGCGGCGGTCTTCGGAGGCCGGGTCTACCATTGGGATCATTGGCTCTCGGAGACCTCGAGCGGGACCTGGGTCAATGCCACTCCGCCGACCCTGTTCAGCGCCGGCTTCCCGCGGCTGGCGCTCGGAGCGGTCAGCTATGTCGGCACCACCACCACGAGGGTCCCCAACTGCCTGGTCCCGGGCACCGACCAGATGGGCACGGCGATGCAGTTGGTCCGGGTAGATCCATCGACCTCGCAGATCAGCTGGACCCGCGAGATTGGGGGGGCCGCCGGAGGGCTGGAAATCACCAACACCATTCTCACCTCGCGCTCGACGGTTCTGTTTTCGCAGCCCGAGACCTATTGCAAGACGACGAAGCGGTCGGTGCTGCGCGAAGTCTCGGCCCAGGGTGACCTTGCCTTCAGCTGCCAGTTGCCGGGAATCGAAAGCTACGTCGGGGAAGGTCTGCTCAACGCGGGGCGATGGATCGCCTCGGTCCGAGGAGAGAATGGAGCCGAGGGCGTTCGGGCGATCGACCTCAAAGGCTTCGAGCTGCCGGCCCATGGCTGGTCGACCGCGTGGGGAAGTCCCGCCCGCGACAACCACGCGCGCTGAGGACTTCAGTTGTTGCCCCGGCCTCGGCGCAGTTGCTCGAAGGCCCTGGCCTCGATTTCATTCTGCGAGGCCGACGGGCTGCGACGGCGTTCCTGCTCAATGTCCGAGGCCACTGTGCGCTATGCGGTGGACCCATGAGCCAACCGACGCTGATTGATCACATCGAGACCACCCGCGACGGGCCGACGTTGATCATTCGTTTTGCCCGCCCCGAGAAGAAGAACGCGCTCACGCTCGCGATGTACAAGCGAATGACCGCTGCGCTGAACGAGGCCGCGGCGGACAAGACGGTGAGGGGGGTGGTCTTTGGCAGCACGAGTCCGATCTTCACTGCCGGAAATGACCTCGCCGACTTCATGCAGAACCAGGGCGTGACGACGGACTCGCCGGTGATGCGATTCCTCGAGGCTCTGACCACGTTCGAGAAGCCGTTGATCGCGGCGGTCGATGGGAAAGCGATCGGTCTGGGCCTGACGATGCTGCTCCACTGCGACCTGGTCTACGCCTCAGACGTGACGACGTTCATTGCGCCGTTCGTCAGTCTGGGCCTGGTGCCTGAGGCGGCCTCGTCGCTGCTGTTGCCCCGGCTTGCGGGTCATCAACGCGCAACCGAAATTCTGCTGTTGGGAGAGCCGATCGACGCGAAGGCCGCCCACCAGATCGGCCTGGTCAACGCGGTGCTGCCGTCGGCGGAAGTGATGCCCCACGCGCTGAGCATCGCGCGCAGGCTGGCTGAGAAACCTCCGACGGCCTTGCGGCTGACGAAGGCATTGCTGAAGTCGGCCGACACCCAGTCGATCACCGATCGAATCGTCAAAGAAGGAACGCACTTCGCAGATCAGCTCGGCTCGCCTGAGGTCGCCGAGGCGATCGGCGCGTTCTTCGAAAAACGAAAGCCCGACTTCTCGAAGCTCTAAACCGCCCGCTTACCGCGAGTGGCCGTTCTGGCAGACCAGTCGGCCATCGGTGCCATTGAGCTTCATGTCGCGGCCGCACACCCGGCACGACTGATTCGAGGCGCTGGCCGCCCCTTCGACAGGAGCGGCGGCGACCACGCTCAGCCGAGTCGCGCTGGGCTTGAGCTTGGCGAACTCTGCGCGAACCTTGGCGAGCAGCTCACCGCGAACGCCCTTGTATTTGGCTTCGAGCGACGCGAGCTCCTGCATCATTTCGCGGAACTGATCATCGCGACCTTCGACGTACGTGCGCTTCAAGTGGGGGGCACCGCTCATTGAAAGCTCCTTGGGTGGCAGGGCTGCAGCCAACGGCCCGCAAGGTAGCCTCGAGGGCTGACATGTTCGGATTCGGGGCGGAAATCTAAGGGGTTGCCCGGGAAGGCCCCGCCTTCTCCACCGACGGCAATGCCCAGGCCGATCGCCACGTCGGTGGTGGTATCGCCGCCCCGCGGGTCGACCTTTTTTCCGAAGAGGCGCGAGACGACCCTGCGGAACCGCGTAGCTGCTCACTTTGCAGTGGTTGTCGTAGGAGTCGCTGCCGACGACGTAGCAGACCCCGCCCAACCCGGTGAACTTGAGGCGCGCCGTGACTTCAGGGGTTCGCCGAAGTGATCAGTGATCCGGTCGCAGGGTCACCGCCTTCGACGAAGGTCGTGTGGATCGACTGGGGGTAGTAGTTGCCGGCGACGTAGTTCGAGACCATGTAGTGAAGATGCGCTCCACACGCGCAGCCGCTGACGCCCGATAATCCGACCTGCTGCCCCTGGGTCACGGCCTGGCCCACCGCGACATCGACTGCCCACAGATGCAGGTAGAGCGCCTGGGTGCCGTCTCCGTGGTTCACGACCACGCGGTTGCCGCGGTCGGTGCAGTCGGTTCCGTTGGTGGAGGTGCACGAGGTGCAAGCGACCGGTACCCCTGAAGCACCAGGGTAGGAGGCAATTCGAGGGCGACCTTACCCAACCGGCGAGTGTTTCGCGCACCAGACCCCGGTGGGCGACTTCGTTACCTGTGGTTAGCGGAGGCCCGGCGCGCCGCCGCAGCACGCAAACCGATTGCGCCTTGCCGTTCAGACCCTGGTGGTCGCATCGGCCACCTCCCGTCGAGCTGCGGCACAGCGGGCGCCGACGGCATTTTTCCGCCGAGGTCCAGTCGCGCGCCCGGCCCAATGTCGACTCAGGAGATCCACCGGGACACCGTGGCTGAGCGCGTCCCAGAACCATCGAGCGACGAGCCACGTTGTCGATCGCGCGATGAAAGTCCGCGACCGCGATGATCAAAATTCGCAACATGACTGATGGCTCATCGCAGCGCGCCGCCGCTGCTGCTCAGAATGTGACGGCTGCAGGGCGAGCGCTACAGTCGCGGGAATGAATTGCCCGCGTTGCTTGATTCCGATGACTGCTTCCCGGCTGGACATGGCCGGCCTGCTGATTCAGGCGCACGACTGCCGCACCTGCACCGGTCATTTCATCGGCTTTTCAGACTTGAAGGCAGTCGAGTCGGTCGTCGATGTCCGATTGCTGAAGTGGCGAAACCTTCCCGGGGCCGAGACCCAGGGCCAACTGCTCTTCTGCCCGAAGTGCCCGGGGCTCAAGCCGATGGACAAGATCGTCTCGGACCGTGACCGCCGGGTGGTGATGGACATCTGCCACATCTGCGACAGCGTCTGGCTCGATCGCGGCGAGCTCGAGGCGATTCAGCAGCGTGGGCTGCTGGGGACCCTGGCCGACATCATTGGCGTGCTGCGGCGCGGGTAGCGATGCTGGTCACCACCCTGTCGGCTTAGTCGTCCACCACCACGCTCACCGGGCTGCTGATCCCGGCGCGGTGGGCGAACGCGGCTCGGATGATGTGGCTCCCGGGCGAGAGGGGCACATGAAGCTCGTGGGGCCAGCCAACTTGCGCGACGGGACTGCCGTCGACCAGCCAGACGATGTCTTCAGTCGCAGGCGACACCGCTGCTGCGAGGCGAAGGGTGGCCAGCTCACGCGGGGTATCGGGGTCGTAGAGGTAGCGGGAAAGCGCTCGC
>JAYVCD010000352.1:0-11528 GCA_043750125.1 Archangiaceae bacterium
CTGCGCCGCCGCCCGCGCCGCCCGTGCCGCCGCCGACGCCCGTGCCTCCGCCCGCCCCTCCGGCTTTGCACGCGCCACTCGCGCAGACCTCACCGTTCGCGCAGGACACGCACCCGGTACCGTTCGAGCCGCAGTGCTGTCCGGAGCCCACCCCCTCGCAAATGTTGTCCGCGGTGCAGCAGCCGCCGCAATTGTCTGCGTTGCACTTCGAAGGAGTGCCGCATCCAGCCAGGACGGCCCCGGTAATGACAACAAGAGCGACGATGCGCATGCGAGCCCCCTCGAAAAGGCGTCCAGCCGCGCTTCGTTCCCGATCCGATCCCCCACATTCACGCAGGGTGTGAGGTTCTGAACATTGAGGGCGCACCCAGGGCGAAAGCAGTTTCAAGCGAACCCCGAGCCCCTTTCGAATAAGAGCGGAGGCACAGTGAAGACCCTGATCACCACCCGGTACGTGACTCCGCTGCGGGAAGGGGGCTCGCTGCCGGCGATCGTCGAGGCGAGCGACGACGGGCTGTACGTGCTGAAGCTGCGCGGTGCAGGGCAGGGCGTGAAGGCACTGATCGCCGAGGTCATCGCTGCCGAGCTCGGCCGCTCGCTGGGGTTGAAGGTGCCCGAGCCGGCGCTGATGGAGCTCGACGCGGCAATCGGGCGCGCCGAACCGGACGAGGAGATTCGCGACCTGCTCAAAGCGAGCGTGGGGACCAACGTCGCGCTCGACTATCTGCCCGGTTCGGTGATGTTCGATCCGATCGTCGGGCCTGCGCCGGACGGCGCGACGGCGTCCCGCGTCGTCTGGTTCGACGCCTTCATCACCAACGTGGACCGGACAGCCAAAAATCCGAACTTGTTGGTCTGGCACCGACAGCTGTGGCTCATCGATCACGGAGCCGCGCTGTTTTTCCATCATGCGTGGGACGACGCGCTGGCCCGGGCGAAGTCGCCGTTCGTTCAGATCAAAGACCACGTCCTGCTGCCATTCGCGACGCAACTGCAGGAAGAAGGCGCGGCGATGGCGGCTCGACTCACCCCTGCGATGATTGACGCCGCCGTGACCGCCGTGCCCGACGCCTGGCTGGGCAACGAACCGCAGCATCCGACCGTTGCTGCGCACCGCGAGGCGTACCGCCAATACTTTCTCGCGCGCCTTGGCGCCGCGCCCATCTTCCTCGCCGAATGCTTGCGGGCCCGTTCTGCACTCGTTTGATTACGCCGTGATTCGAGTGGTCCCTCGCGTCGATCGCGAGGAATTCATCAATGCGGGCGTCATCCTCTATTGCCTCGGGCTCGACTACCTCAGCGCCAGCATTCACCTCGATGCCCAACGGCTGGGTGCGCTGGCTCCCGGAGTCGATGTACCGATGATCCAGGCGCACCTCGATTCCATTCCGCTAATCTGCAGCGGTGGCGCCACCGGTGGCCCGATCGGGCGGCTCGCCCAGAAGGAACGGTGGCACTGGTTGGTGGCGCCCCGCAGCACCCTGGTCCAGCCGGGACCGGTTCATTCGGGGCTGTGCGATCAACCGTCGCTCGCCCTCGAGAAATTGATGGGGCGCGTCGTGCGCGCAACCCCAGTCTGAAAGGGCCGGGCGGTGAGGCCCAAAATTTCAGTGGCTGGGTTTTGAAGCTTCAGGGGACCCAGTTTTCGGCGAGGCCAGCGCCGGCTCCTTCAATTCGACGATCAAGACCTCGGTATCTGTCGATCCGATATTCTCTCCGACGTGCTTCTGCCCGGGGAGCAACACCACATCCCCCGCCTTGAACTCGAGCTCCCGGGTCTTCCCATCCGGAAAAGTCAGCCTTCGCCGAAATGGTGCAATTGCGTAGAGCACGAGGTCCGGATGAACGTGCATCGTGGTCTTGTCGCCGGGATGGTCGTGATACCGAAGCACGCGGACTCGCTCGTTCTCTTTCACGACTTTGTACTTGTCCGAGTCGGTCTTGACGGGATCCTGTCCGAATGCGCTTCCTGCAAGCAGCAACATCACGGCGACAAATGAACACTTCATGAGCGCTCCCGGTGAAAGTTCCGCCCGCGACGCGCGAGGAAACGATGAACGCGGACCTTATGATCACTTCGCCTGCTGCCTTCGGCATTCGAAGTGAGCGTTGCACCCGACGTGGCTGAACGCCTGGGGGAAATTTCCCAGCAACCGCTTCCCGACCGGGTCGTACTCTTCGGAGAGCAACCCGAGCTCGTTGCGAACGCTGAGCAGCCGTTCGAACAACACCCGCGCCTCGGCCACCCGGCCCGCGAGGGCGTAGTTGTCCGCGAGCCAGAACGAGCAGGCGAGGAAGGCTCCTTCGCCCCTGGGCAAACCATCGGTGGGGTTCTCGTCGGTGGAGTAGCGCTCGACGAAGCCGTGGCGAAACAGATCCTTTTCGATCGCGCGCACCGTGCCCTGAATCCTCGGATCATGCGCCGGAAGGAACCCCACCACCGGGAGCAACAGCGTGCTCGCGTCGCGTTGCGCCCGCCACACGTCCACCGGGCCAGAACGAACGGAATTCGTTCGCCGGTGTGCACGACGAAATCCGCGACCGTCGTGAGGTCGCGACCATGGGGCTCGACCGGGGTGCTCAAATCGAGCGCTTCGGGTCCAGCGATCGCGCGCACGACGCCGTCGATGCGGCGAACCCATGAAACCACCGAGCCGCAGTCGAACCGGATGATCAGCTCGGCCTGCAGGCGCACTTCGCCGCGGACTCCTTCGACCAGCCGCATTAAATTCGGCTGTTCGTCGCGCGGGGGCATGAAGTCGATCACCCGCACCGTGCCCGTCGACGTATCGACTCAGGTCGTATGGGTCGGAAGCTGGGGCGGCGCCACTCAATCGCCCTCGGCGAGCACGCGGCCGCTCACCCGATGCGCAATGCTGACCGCCCAGGTGGAAAGGGAAGAGCGAAACCGAAACGAAGGCAACGCGCGCAGCACCTCGAGCAGGCTTTCCTGCACAGCGTCATCGACACCGGCGGGAAAGCCGAACGAGAAGCCGATTTGACGATGCAGCAACGGGTAGAGGAACTCGGCCACCTGCGCCTGGGCCCTTTTTTCGCCGCGGCTCGCGCGCGCGATCATGTCCTCATTCGGCGGTGCGGACATTTCAGGTCTTCAGGTGCGGCGGTGCAAAGTCGCCTCAGGTGGGTGCCGATGTCGCAAAGTCCCCCGGTTTTCGGCGGCGGCCGAGCCGACGATCACGCGTGTCTCGGGCCGGCACGGGATTTGTACGGTGCAGTCCTGTGAAAAATACTCGCGAGCTTCGACGTGCGTTGTGGATCCCCTCGGTGGTGCTGTGGGCGGCAGCTTCCTGTGCCAGCTACGACCAGCTGATTGAAAAGGACCAGGCCTGCCAGATGAAGTGGGCGGACCTCGAAGCGAACCTTCAGCGCCGCGCGGACTTGATTCCCAATCTCGTCGCGACCGTCAAAGCCGCCGCCGCCCAGGAGCAGACGACGCTGACCAAGATCGCCGAAGCCCGGGCGTCTGCAACTTCGATTCATTTGACCGCCGAAGACACCCAGGACCCCGCGAAGATGGCGGCGTTTCAGGCGGCCCAGGACCAGCTGAAGGGTGCGCTCTCGCGGTTGCTGGTGGTTCAAGAGCAGTACCCGGACCTCAAGTCGAACGGGAACTTCCGCGACCTGCAGGTCCAACTCGAAGCGACCGAGAACCGGATTCTTCGCGCCCGCGAGGAATACAACCGCGTGGTGGGCGAATACAACTCGGAGCTCGGCAAGGTCAAAGGGAAGATCATCAAGCGCGCCACCGGCGGCACGTTCATGCCGCGCCCCTACTTCGCCGCTTCTGCCGGGTCGGAAGTCGCGCCCAAGGTGAACTTCTGAGCCTTGCGGCCCATGCGCGGGGTGCGGCCTGGGCGTTGTTGCTCGTGGCCTGCAGCGCCTGGGCAGACTTTCGTCCACCGCCGATTCAAGGGCACATCACGGACACCGCCGGAAAGCTGACCGGTGAACAAGTTCAATCGCTGGACCGATCACTCGAGGCGTTGAGGACGACGTCGGGCTTCGAGATCGCGGTGTTGCTGATTGGCTCTCTCGAAGGCCAGAACATCGATGACGTCGCGTACACCACGTTCAATACCTGGAAGATCGGAAAGAAGGACGCGGATAACGGGGTGCTGCTGGTCATCGCGCCGAACGAACGCAAAGTGCGGATCGAGACGGGGAAGGGCGTCGGCGGGGCGCTCACCGATTTGCAGTCGCACGACATCATTCGCGATCGGATTTCGCCCCAGCTGAAGGCGGACCACTTCTACGAAGCGATCGAAGAAGGGACAACGGCGATCGGCCTGGCGCTGACGGGCAAGGCGTTTCCAGATCGGCCCGTGGGGTTTGCGCCCGATGACGCCGGCGCCCGGCCGCCCACCCGCACCGGTTTTCCGTTCTCGTCGGCGGTTCCTGTTTTTCTGTTCCTCGGGCTGGGGCTGGCGCTTCGGCTCTTGCGTGGGCGCAGAGGAGGAAGGGGCGGGGGCGGAGGGTTTTGGGGCGGCGGCTTCGGAGGTGGAGGCTTCGGAGGTGGAGGAGGCAGCAGCTCGGACAACAGCGGCGGCGGCTACTCCGGAGGCGGCGGCAGCTCGGGCGGCGGCGGCTCGAGCGACAGCTACTGACTTTCAGCGGCGCGTCTTACTGAACGCTGATCGGCATGTTGTAGAGGAAGCAGACGGGAACCTGCTGGGCCTTGTAGAGCCACCCTTCGCGGATGCCCGCGACGATCGCTTCGTCCGCACCGGGAACGCTCTTCACCACCCCGACCTCATAGACCCGGCCGTCGATGCCGACGCAGACCTTGTACATCCCCGTCAGCTGCGCGCCCCGGTGCGCCTGCTTGAAGACCTCGGGAAGCCGCAATGGCGTTTGCTGAAGCATGTCGCGCTGAATGACGAACGCAGGAACGTTTTTGGGCTTGGCAGGCGCTGCGGGCGCATCGGGCGAAACCAGACCTCCCACCGTTCCACCCGCGACGCCGCCCTCGGTTCCTCCTTCGACGCCACCGGCGGCCGCAGGCGCTTCGATTTCCGACGGCTCGGCAGCCTGGGGCGCATGAGCCACCTCTTGCGGGCGGGGCATCGAAGTCGGAATTTCCACCTTGTGAACCGGCTCGACCTTCACCGGGTTCGGGCGTGGAGTCTTTGCCGCGGGCGGAGGAGGCGGGGGCCGTGCCACCGGGGGCGGAGGAGGCGGCGGTTTGTAGAAGGTGAGGGCGAGCGGCTCGTTTTTTCTTGCCGAGGGCGAGTCCAGTTTGAGCACCAGCCCCAGCACTCCGAGATGAAGGACGACCGAAAACGCCGCGGCGCGGGCGGGAAAACGACGTCGCTGGACCGCGTACTGCGCGAACATTCCCAAGCCGTCTCACCCCTGCGCCGAGTTTTCAAGTTGTCGTTCGCCAGTTGTGATAGCCGCGCCCCCCATGCGAATCGATTGCTGTGGCGTTGCGCTGATTTTGGCGCTGATGGCCTGCGGCGCCCACGACCCCTCGACCACGGCGGATCCTCAGCAGGGATTCATCGACGGTTCGGGGTTGGACGCCAAGTTCCTTCCCTCCAAGTGCGACAACAAACCCTGTTACGTCGGCCAGGCCGCGTTCGCCCGCGGTGAGGCGCTCTTTTTCTACAACCTGGGCACGATTCCCACCGCGACGTTTCCGGCTCAGAAGGCCGCCAGTGCGCCGCCCGTCTACACCGTGCCGGAATGCGACACCGTCGGCACGTACGAACCGATGCGCGATGCCTTTGCTCCTTCGCAGCAGCTGCCGCTGTTCTCGACGCTGCCGCTGACGAGCAGAGTGATCGGCGCGCTGGTGTTGCCCTTCGTCAACGTGACTGCCGCCACTCACCCCAAGCCGTTTGCCTGCAACGCGGTCAAGGACGCCGCCGACGTGAGCAGTGATGCCGCCAAGCCCGGCAAGTTCGGCCTGACTCCGGCAGGTGCCCCTGAAGTTCGACTCTGGGCCGTGGTCGACCCCACCGTGCCGCTCAACCCGACCAGTCCGGACTTCAAGCTCGGCAGCGCGCTGGGTTGGTACAAGTCGCTGCTGCTCACCTACCTCGACGGAGGTCCGGTGCCGGTGAACGAGGCCGGCGAGCTGGTCGCGATGGACGGGATCATTCTCGACCCGGCCGGGCTGACCACTTTCGCCAAGACCACGGATCCGAAAGTGATTCTGTTGCCCTTCAAGCGCGGCGAGGCCGGCTTCTCTCCGATTGTTCGGCTTCACAGCTTTCGGTTCCCTTCGGGAAAAGGTCCCGGTGACTTCACCGGCATCTGCCTGAGCGGAATGAGCTGCGGCGCCAAAGAGATCAGCTTCATCCAGGCGAGCCCCACTTCCTTCAACACCGTCTTGATCGCGGCCCAATGACCCCTTCGACTTCGACCGCAGCATGGAAGAGCTTCGCCCTGGCCGTCGTGCTCGCCGGCGCTCCTGCCTGGGCTGCGGGTGAGATCACCGGGCGACTGACCGGGTTCGTGTATGACCCGACGGCCAGTGGGCTGGGCGAAGTGCCGCTCACGCTCAGGGGCAGCGCGTTGATGAAGCCGCTGACCCGCACCTCGGGTGACGACGGCCACTACGAGTTCCCGCTTCTTCCTCCGGGCAATGACTACGTGCTCGAGGTCGATGTGCCGGGGTTCGCTCCCATTCGGAAGACGCGCATCGTGGTTGAGCTCGGCCGCACCACGTCGGTCGATGTGAAGCTCGACGTGATGACCGAGACGACAGCGGCGACCTACGAGATCGTCGAAAAGGTCAACCCGATCATGGCGGCAGATTCGGCGCAATCGACGACGGTGGTGACGGCCGAAAAAGCCTCACAGACCCCGGTGTTCCACCAGGTCGAACGGATGGCGTCGCAGGTGGCCGGAGTGGGTCCGGGGACCCGCCCTTCGACCCGCGGTGGCCTTGCCAGATACGGAAAATTCTACGTCGACGGAATGGACACCACCGACATCAGCGACGGCTCGATCACCGCCCCGATGAACTTCGACGTGGTCGACCAGTTCGAGATCATCACCGGCGGTTTCGACGCGCAGTACAACGCGCTCGGAGCGGTGACGAACGTGGTCACCATGAGCGGCAGCAACAAGCTGAAGTACGACGTGAACCTCACCTTGAGCCCCAGCTGGATGACCGCGAAAAATCCGGTCCCCGGCAGCCAGGGTTCCTTTGTCGGCACCTACCTGGACAACCCTTCGCTGACCCTGGCCGATGCGTATTTCTATTCGCCGGTCGCGGTGCTCAGCGGGCCGATCATCAAAGACAAGCTGTGGTTCTCGGCTTCCGGTCAGCTGAATTTCAACCGCCGCCAGAGCCTGGTTTCCACCCCTTATTCCCCTCAGGAAAATCGGAGCACCGACACCGTGACTGGCCTCGCCCGCCTCAAGCTGACCTGGCAGGCGACCGCCCGCGACCGGGTCTCGCTGGCGTTCAACTACGACCACAACACCATCGACAATGTGATCGGCAACGGGACGGTGACTCTGGACGCGGACCAGCGAATCGATCGCGGCGGGTTCTTCTTGATCGCCAATTACGACCACTCGTTCTCCGACAACGTCCTCTTTCAGCTTCAGGCAGGAATGACGCACAAGAATGTGAACCAGGATCCCGAGAAGGACACCGGGCTGGTCTCGCACTTCGATTCTTCCCAGCGGGTGAGCCAGTTCAGCCCCGGGGCGATCGCCGCCGACATCCCCGGAAATTTTCTTCACGAATCAAAGCAGCGGATCCAGTTCGACCCGACGTTGCTCGTCAACATCGGGCACCATCAGTTGAAGGGCGGGGTGCAGCTGTCCTACCAGCGCGGCTCGCAATCGACCGGGGTGACCCAGGCGCAGCGCTTCATCGACCGCGGCGGGGTGTGTGATCCCGGGAATCCGGCAACGTTCGGGTTCTGCAGCCAGCACGTCGATTTCTACAACCAGGACGGCGAGCTCGCGCCGCAGCGAGGGCTGGGAACCGTCTTCACCACCGGAGTTTTCGTCCAGGATCGTTGGACGATCAACCGCCACCTCACCGTGGTGCCGGGCCTGCGGGTCGACGTGGGAAACATTTACGGCAACGGAACGCCGATCGCGACCCTGGTGGGCGTCGGGCCCCGGCTGTCCGCGGTCTGGGACGTGCTGGGCGATCGGCAGACGATCGTCACCGGGCACTATGGGCGGTCGAACGACGTGGGCAACGTGCTGGTCGCGCAGCACGCGAACCCCGCGTTGACCCAGGTCACCTCGACGTTTTCCAACGGAGGGTTCGCCAACTGTCAGCCGAACGTCGCTTCGCCCGGCTGCACTCAATCGGGAGGAAGCCGCACCTTTGGGCCGGGGGCCGCTCCGTCGCTGGACGAGATCGCGTTCGGGGTGAAGCACGAGATCCTCGAACGGACCGCGGTGGGGGTGGACTTCACCTGGCGTCGCTACTCGAACATGTGGGCCGACCGCGAGACCAACCGGATCTATGACCCGACCGGGACCCGGGTCGTCGACTACGCCAACGGAATCCCCGAAAGCCGGCTGCAGGCCGCGCCTTCCCGCGAGGCGTTTCGCGAATACAAAGGAGTCGACCTGTGGGTTCAGGGTACGCCCGGCAACTGGGACCTGCTGGCCAGCTACACGCTGGCGTTCAACACCGGAACCGTCGACGACTACTTCTCGGGAATCTTGCTCAACCCGCGCTACACGCCCTACTACTACGGGGCCGTGAGCGACGATCGCCGACACACTCTGAAGGGCAGCGTCTCGTACAAGACGCCGTTCGGGCTCGACGTGGGGGTCCGGGTTCAATACCTGTCGGGCAATCCGCTTTGGGAAACGTTCCCCAACCCCAACCCCTCGGAGACTCAGCGGGTGATTCGCTCGCCGCGTGGCACCGGGTTTCCCAACGACTCGAGCTCGGGCTTGCCCAATCTGAACGATTCGAGTCAGTGGACCGAGCTGCGCAACCCGAGCCAGCTGATCATCGATCTGCAGGTCCGCTACGACGTGGGGCACCTGTTCCGGCTGAACGAGCCCCGCATCGAGCTGGTCGGACTGCTGGTGAATGCGCTCAACAGCACCGATGCGACGACGCTCAGCGACACATTTTCCAACGGCGCTACCAACCGATTCGGAACCGCGCTGTTTCGTCAGGCGCCGCTGCAAGCCGAATTGATTTTGCGCGTTCGCAACTGACAGGAAAGCCATGAACCCAAGCCCTCGATATTTCCTGTTCCCCCTCGCAGCGGCGATCGCGCTCGCTTCGTGCCTCGACGTGACTCCGGCTCCGGCGTCGGCGACCCAGAGCGCGCCGCCCTTCTTTGTTCCGTATGCCTTCGATGCGGGGGACGGAGGGGACGCGGGGCCGCGCGACGCAGGGGTCGATGCGGGGCTCTTCGATGCCGGTCAGACCGACGCCGGAACGCCAGGGCTCAAGATCTTGTCGAGCAACAATCGGCTGCCTCCAGCCTGGACGGTGACGAACTCTTCGGTCCTCGCGCGGACTCAAAGCCCGACCGACGGAGGATCGACGGAAGCCTTGCTGCACGTCGGCCAATGGGTGCGGTTGGCAGTGCCGACCACCAGCGACAACACAGTCATCGATGATGATCATTGCCCCAACATCTTCATGGGCAGCTGTTCCGGATTTGCAGCCGCAAATGCGCTGGGTCCGTTGGTACTGGTCGATGCTTTTGGGTTGTTGGGCTCGGGCAGCACCGACTGCGCAGCGAAGTTCAATGCGGCGCTGCTGCCGTCGATCACCGGCGTATGGCAGGGCAAGTTCAACAGCACGTCGATGACCACGTCCTATTCGCTGGTTCTGGCCGGCTGCGCGGGAGTCGGGGTCGGGCCCAACTACAACGGCACTGTGCTGGCGCCCGCGAGCACCGACATCCAGGAACTGCAGGCAAGCTACCCGACCGACAAGCGCCTCGTCACCGTCCGGGGAATCGTCATCGGGGTGACCCTCAATCAGGCCAAACAGCGAACGGTCTTCCTCGAGGACCCGGGCGGAGGTCCCTTGTCCGGAATTCAAGGCTTCCAGACCGCGGGCTTGATGCCCGTGCCCGCGATTGGGGACTACGTGTCGTTCACCGCGAGCGCCGATGTGCGCGGGACCTACAACCAGCTGCTGATTCCCTGATCGAGGCGAGAAGCGGTCAGTCCGTTCGTCGCCGTTTGCTCGGCTCGAACGCTCCAACGTATGGTTTCTGTTCAGTCTGCGGGTGAGCCGGCGTTCCCGCGAGCAG
This sequence comes from Archangiaceae bacterium, assembly GCA_043750125.1. GTDB lineage: Bacteria > Myxococcota > Myxococcia > Myxococcales > Myxococcaceae > JAGSPQ01. The sequence goes on from JAYVCD010000352.1 coordinate 10,233, forward strand.
TGGTTGGAGGTGACCCGTTGAAAACATCAGAAGCAGTTCGGCCTCATCGCGGGACGGATGTCCCGTTTCTTCAAATTCTCTGCGCGCTCTGTCTGGCGATGGCCGTTGGCTGTGGATCCAGGCCCCTCGAAGGCGACGCCGGCATCGCCGATTCCGGGCCGCAGACGGACATCGACTCAGGAACGCTCGGACGAGATGCAGGGCCCGACGCGGGAGAGGATGCGGGTCTTCCCCCCGACAGTGGTTGGGACGCAGGGCTTCTTCCTGACAGTGGGTGGGACGCAGGCCAGGTTCCGTTCGACGCGAGCATTCCAGACGGCGGGCTGCGGGTTCGAATCGTTGCAGCGAACACCAGCTCGGGAAACGGTCAGTCTTATGACCCCGGGGAAGGAATCCGCATGTTCGAAGGTCTTCACCCCGACGTGGCGCTGGTCCAGGAGGTGAACTACGGAACCAACTCGGTGGCTGATCTGCAACATTTTGCAGATTTGTCATTCGGGCCTGGCTTCACAATCGTGCGAGAGGCCGGGGCCCAGATTCCCAATGCGGTGATCAGCCGTTATCCGGTTCTGACTTCCGGGACCTGGACGGATGCCCAGGTGGCGAATCGGGGCTTCACCTGGGCCCAGATCGATCTGCCGGGTCCGCGAAATTTGTGGGCGATCAGCGTGCACCTGTTGACCAGCAGCGCCGTCGCCCGTGCGCTCGAGTCTGACGAAATCATGGTGCGCATAGGCCAGAGCATTCCGATCGGCGATTGGATCGTCCTGGGCGGCGATTTCAACACCGGCACCCGTTCCGAGAGCTGCGTGACGAAGCTCAGTCCAAGGTTCGCGACCGGTTTTCCCTACCCCGCGGATCAGCTCGGGAACAGCGACACCAGCGCGAACCGGTCGAAACCGCACGACTGGGTCCTGCTGAGCAATGAGCTCGCCTCGAAAGAGGTGCCCTTGCGCCTCGGAGTCACCCCTTACCCCCATGGCCTGGTTCTCGACACCCGGGTCTACACCCCGTTGACCGACATTGCTCCGGCACTCTTGAACGACAGCGCCGCATCGGGAATGCAACACATGCCCGTCGCGAAGGATGTGTTGATTTCGCCCTGATCGGTCAGACGCCTCGAGCGGGTTGGTGCGAAGGCTTCAACACACGTTGAAGCTGAACTCAGCGGTCAGGCCCATACCCCAGCGGGAGCAGCACGACCCACCCTACGGCGTACCGCACGATTCCGGCCGAGACGGGACGCCACCACCGAAACGGGGGGTGCTCTTTCCAGAGCCAGGCCGCCATCAAGAA
>JAYVCD010000353.1:0-43100 GCA_043750125.1 Archangiaceae bacterium
TTCAGCCGTGGCGACGCTCTCGGCGGTGCTGACGGTGAAGTCCAGCCCGAGAACCGCCTCGAGCGAGATTCGGGTCGACGGATCATCGTCGACGACCAACACGCGGCCCGGGCCGGCCAGGGGCTGCGAGCTCGTGACCATCAGGATTCCACCGCCCGCGTCCGACCCAGGGCGGACTGCAGCTGGCGCAGCATGTCGTCGGGCGCCGCGGCTTTGGTCAAGAACATCGCGACCCCAGAAATCGGCTGAGGGTCATCTCCGCTGAGCATCACGATCACGGCCTGGGGTTGGTCTCGGAGCAAGTCGGGGATCAATTCGGAGCCCAGCCCATCGGTCAAGTGCAGGTCCACGATCGCCAGGTCGTATTGGCCAACGCCAATCTTCAGTCGTCCTTCGGCCACCGATTCGGCTTCGGCCACCTGGTAGCCCGCGTCTTCCAGCAGCGCCCCGAGCGTGATCCGCGCCGCGAACGCGTCGTCGACCAACAACACTCTGGGTCCGGAAGGCGCGCTCACTTCACATCCTCTTGAAGACCAGCCCGACGCTTCCACCTTGCGTCGGGTGGCTGATCTGCAATTCGCCGCCCCAACGCCGCGCGATGCGCCGGGCGATCTTCAGCCCGACGCCCATTCGTTCTGGCTTGGTCGAGAAAAAAGGTTTCAACAGCAGGGGCACATCGCTCGGTGCGATCCCCGGGCCCGAATCGATCACTTCAATCGCCAGCGCGTTGGGACCGTTCGCGACCTGCACCCGGACCGTGCGATCGGAACTGGCGGCCATCGCTTCGACGGAATTTTCGACGAGGCAGAAAATTGCCAGCTGAAGCTCGGTCTCGTTGGCCTTGATCATCGCCGTCTGGGCCTCGGGAAGAGTGACCGCGACCGACGCGGGCAGCCGCAGCAACTCGAACAGCGCCGAGGCCGCGGCGATCACGTCGACCTGACTGCTGCCTACGTCTTCGGGTTGGCCGAGCCGAGAGACGAGCATGTCCCCCAGCAAGCCGAGCTCGTCATCGATCATCTGTAGAAACTTCGGTAGCCGTGCATCTGATTCGAGCACCGTTGGAAAGCCTTCCAGCTTCCGCCGAATGTAGAACGCGCCGTTGCGGACCGAAGCCAGCTTGCCTCGCACGTCGTGCCGCATCAGCGAGGTGGCTTCTTCGGCAACGAAGGATCGAAGCACGTCCTCGAGGGCCAGCGGGCAGACGACGCTTCGGGCGGTTCCCATGTCAGCTGGCGATGAGACGCATGGGGGCCCCGGCTCTTTCGCCCCGAGCCAGAGCGATCGCGCGGATCAGATCTCGCATCGCGAACGGCTTTCTCATGAAGGTGTGCATCCCCGCGGCAGCGACCTGGCGAATCATCTCGGGTACGTCGTGGCCCGAGACCGCCACGATGGAGATCGACGGGTCGAGCGCACGCACTTTCGCGGTCAGCTCGGCCCCCGACATGCCCGGCATCACCAGGTCCACCACGCACAGGTCGACCTCGCCCGCCTTGAGCACCTCGATCGCTTCGTCTCCCGAAGTCACCGCGTGCGAACGCAAACCCGAGGCCTGCAGCGCGGCGCTGGTCGATTCGGCTACGTCCTTCATGTCGTCGATCACCAGCACTACCGGGACGCGGGCCGCGCTGGTCACGGTGCGCAGCGCCTGCTCGACATTGAACGGTTTGGGCAGCACCGCGAACGCTCCCTCTTCGAGCGCTCCTTTCACCAGCCCTTCGAGCGCAAACCCGGTCATCAACACCACCGGCATGTGCAGCCCGGCCGCGCGCAGTGCACGAAACAGGTCGACTCCAGTCATCCCCGGCATCCGGATGTCGGTCAGCACCAGGTCGAAGCTCTGGCGGGTGGCCAGCTCGAGCGCCCGTTCGGCATTCGGGGCCTCGACGACCTCGAACCCTTCGAGCTCGAGATTCGCGGCGAGCATCGTGCGCAGGTTGTCTTCGTCGTCGACGACCAGGATTTTACGAGGGGTCATGCCGGCACCGGGGCAGTGAGGGTGGGAGAGTGAGGCAACTCGACGTGGAACGTGCTGCCTTTGCCGTGATCGCTCGAGACGCTGATCGTGCCCCCATGGCGGCGGACCATGCCGGCGACGATCGCCAGGCCCAGTCCGGTGCCCTTGGTCTTGGTGGTGAACAGCGGGAGGAAGATCTTCGGAATGACGTCCTGTGGAATTCCGATTCCGTCGTCGGTGATGCTGATCTTCCAGGGGGCGGCGTTTCCCCCTTCGGCCCGAATCGTGACCGACCCCGGCCGTTCGGACGGAATCGATTCGACCGCGTTCTGGATCAGGTTGATCAGCAGCTGGCGGAACTGTTCCTTGTCCAGCTGCGGAATCGGCAGGCCCTGGGGGACCTCGTTGGTCACCTTCACGTGGGCGCGCACCGGCACCAGCGACACGGCTTCGTCGATCAGCGGCCAGAGCGGGCAAGGCCGAAGCTCGGGCGGTCGTTCGCGCGCGAAGTCGAGCAGGTCGCTGATGATCCGCGAAGACACCTGAAGCTCGTGGTCCATCAGGTTGAGGAACTGCTTGAAGCGCGGGTCGGCAGAGAGGACCTCGGCGGTGGCCTTCGGGTCGAGGGTGCGCTTGGTGATGTAGGCCAGGCCGTTGCGAACCGCGGCGATTGGATTTCGAAGCTCGTGCCCGACGCTGGCCGCCAGTTGGCCGATCTCGGCGAGCTTCGTCAGGCGCTCGCGGGTTGCGGCGGCCTCGACCAGAGCCACCGCGTTGGCGCGCTCGGTGGCCGAGAGTCCTTCGATCTCGGCCTGGCGATCGGCCACCAATTGGGTCTCTTGAACGCCGCGCAGACAGGCGAGGATCAACACGATGTCTTCGCAGATCACCCAGAAGGCATGCTCGAGGAAACGCCACCACTCGGGGTTGATGACCCCGTAAACCGATTCGGACCACAGGATTCCGCGCAGCAGGTGGTCCGCGACGACGACCAGGGTCGACGCGACTACGGCTTTCCAGTTTCGGTAGAAAGCGACGAAAGCCAACGACGCAAAGATGTGGAAGTGGGTTTCAATTCGCCCGCCGGAAAGGTGAATCAGCAAGGCGCCCCACAGCATCTGGGCGATGGCGACCACGTATTGGGTGATCGCGGCGGTCGGGCGGGTGAGCGTGAGGAACAGCGGCAGGCTGCTGATGGCTGCCCCGAGAAAGATCGCGGTGTAGAGGTGGATGTGAACCGTCTGCACCCGGCCTTCCCACCCGTAGGGCGACCAGAAGGTGGCGATCAGGATTCCGAATACCCACTGAGCGACCATCAGCACCGCGAACACCCGCGAGGTTCGCCGGTTGTTGGTGGTGAGGTATTCGTCGAACAGCTGCGCTGCCCGCTGCTTCACGTCGGTTTGGGTCATCGTTCCCCTTGTTTTTTGTCAGTCAACTGACAGCCAAAGACCGGCGCGGCGGCGAGCTCTGATTCACCCGTGGTGACCAGCCCGAAAATTCTCTCGGCCCCGGGGCTGTCGCCTTCATGGCCCCGGGACACCGTGATCCCACCCGCGAACTGCAATGTGCCGTCGGCCGCGTAGAGCAACGCCTGGCCCGAAGTGAGACTGCCAAAGCGCCGCGCCTCGATTCCCCCGCGGTCGACGATGGCCTCTACCCCCGGAATCGCTTTCGCCTGGTCCCACAGGTCCGAGTGTTCCCAGCTTTCCTCTGGGGTGCCCTCGGGGCGAACGAACAAGACGTGGGTGGACACCCGGGGACCCAAACGGGTGGTGAGCCGTGCCAGCTCAGTCAGCGTGGCGCGGGTGCAGGGGCAGCGCGGGTGGGCCAGCAGGACCAGCGTGGGCAGCCCCGATTGCGGGCGGACAATGCTGTCGGTCGGCCATCGCGCCGGAGCCTGCGCCGAAGGGCCGGGGCGGTTCTTGTATTGGGACAGCGCCGTCAGCGCGCCAGCGACCGCGAGGACCCAGACGGAAACGCCGGCGAGCGTGAGAAGGCGTTTTCTGAATTGGCGCAATGGACTCCTCACTCGGTGCAGCCTGGTTCCAAAAATACACTGCAAACCAAGGTGGGAGGATAGGCGCTCGTGAGCCCCATAGAGGCAGGCAGATCCGCATGCTTTCCGAGTTTTTGAGTTCCGCGATCGGTGCTACGGGCAGGTTCGGAATTCCCAGCCGCAGGTGCCGGACGCGCCTTTGAGGCACCGTCGGGTATTGCACCCCACCGAGCCGTCACTGCAGATGCAAGTCGCAGAGCCCAGGGCTGGCCCACACAGACTGTCGCTACAGGTTTCCGCAGCGCAGCGGCCCTGGTCGCAAAGACCTCCATCGCACGGCGCGGCGCAGGCGACGAACGAAGCCTGCACCGACCCGGTCGTACGCAGCATCGCGCTGATCAGGTGCAAAGCCGCGTCGTAGCTCAGCTGCGGCGCGCGGGTGCGCTGCACACCCGAAGCATTGACGAGCAGCAGCTCGACCTCGCCGGTGCCCGGGTAGCTCGCGGCCGTGGGAAGGTGCAGCTCGACATCTTTGAGAAACGTGAGGGCGGGCCCCAGAACGGCTACTGAGCCCGCCGGTGAATTGGGGGCGCTGGCCACATCGTCCAACCCGAGCTCGAGGGTGAGCGTGGTGTCGACCGCCAGCGCACCCGAGGGTACGACCAGGCGCAGCCCGCCGAGCTCGACACTCTCGGCGGAAGTGACGCTCAAGGTGCCTCCTTGCGCTGCGGTCATCGCGACCGTCTTCAGGTAGCGCGAACCGACGTGCTGGGAAGTGCCGCAGCTGACGAACAGCGCGAACGCCAACAACAAGAGGCGGTTGATCATGGTCTGGACTCCGTGGCTTGCCGGGCCTCGTTGCGATGGCGACCCGCGGGGAAGGCTGCCAGATAGGCCACCAGCCGTTTCTGGGCGTCGCTCGGGTGGCCGTCGCGGCCCGCACAGACTGCTGCGAAGAACGCGGCGTCGTCGGCTTCACTTCCGCCCTCGCGCACCAGCGCGTCGTACTCGAGCAGCGCTGTGGCGCAGTCCCCCGTTTCGCGTTCGATGTTCGCGCGCAGCAAGCGGACCTGATTCTTTCTGTCGCTGGAAGCAAAGCGCTTCAAGAAGCTGTTCGCTTCGGTCAGAGCATCGGTGTAGCCGTTGAGCGCCAGGTGGGTCTCGATCAGGCTCAGCCAGGCGTCCTCCAGCAGCGGCCCATCGCCAAACCGCCGGCGGTATTCCTCGAAGGCGTTGGCCGCGCCGCGCAGGTCATGGGTCTTGCGAAGCCGCAACAGGCCCAGTTGGTACAGCGCGATCGCTGCGCGGGGAGTGCCGAGGTTTGCCGTTTGCCTCAGCTGCTGCTCGGCCAACGGTTCGACCGCCTTGCTCGGAACGGCGGAAGGCGGGACCGCGCGAACCGTCGGCACCGGAACGGGCGCCTGATCGGCCCGAACGGGGGGCGGCGCGGGCGGCAAGTCCGTGGCGGCGGCCGGCGGCTCTGCCACCTGCGCGGTGGGCAGCCTTTGAACCCACCCAAGCTCTTCGGCGGTGGACTCGAGCGGCGTCGCGTCGACCCCGTACGAAGACCCGCGATGAACCGGGTGCTCGCCTTCGGGCCCGCGCACCACAACCGTGCCCTCAATCACCTGAACCGCGAACGGCGAGGCGCGAACGCGGAACACGGTTCCGACCACGGTCACGACGTGACCCGACGCTGTGACCGTGAGGGCCGCACCAGGCGCGCGCTTCGACGAGCTGACCAACACCTCACCAGTCTCGAGCCCGAGGTGAATCGCGCCGGCGGGGGTCGAACGAATCGACAGCCGGGTCCCCGGGCCGAGCAGCGCTTTCGCCGTCTCGAAGCGCATCAAGGCTCGGGCGCCTTCCCCGGTTGTGATGTTTGCCCCGGAAGCCAGCGACGCGCCGAGGGCCAGCGGGTTTCCTCCTTCACCCCAGACGCTTCCCTGGACCAGGGTGAGCGCGGCCAGCGCGCCGGTCGGTTTTGGTTCGCCCGATGTCCACTGAAGCAGCGCCAGCACGCAGATCATCCCCGCGGCGCAGGCGCCGGCCAGAACCCCCCATCGCACCGGGCGGGGGTCCCTGCGACCTTCGAGCCGCGCCCAGGCTTTCGTCTCGGCCCCGGGCGGCGGCTGAGGATCAGGCAACGCACGAAGCAGGGCAGTCACACCCGGCTCTTCGCCGGACTCGACCCACCGTTTGTGCTCGCGCTCGTGCTCACTCACGTTCGACGACTCCCGATTTTTCTGCCAATTCGCGAAATTCCTTTCGCGCGTGAAACAGCCGGGTCCAAACGGTACCCAGGGTGCAGCCGACCCGCTCGGAGATCTGTTCTCCGGTCAGGCCCTCGAGCTCGAACAGCACAAACACTTCGCGCTTTTTGGGCGACATCTGCTGAAGCGTGCGCGCCACGCTGTGCTCGGCTCGTTTCGAGTCGAGTTGGTCCTCGGGCGAAGGTCGCACGACTTCGCTGCGACCCCACCAGGAGAAGAGCTTCTCGCGAACCCGCCGTCGCCGGTGGCGGGCGGTGACGATGTTCGCGGTAATCCGATAGAGCCATGAGGCGAGCTGACCTTCCTTGAAGCGATCTAGGTTTTTGAAAGCGGCGAGAAAGACGTCCTGACACACATCGTCGAGCTCGGCGGCGGGCGTGCCGAGCCGTCGGGCCATTCGGAAGACGAAGGGGTAGTGCAGCCGGTGCAGATCTCGAAACGCGGTGCGGTCGCCGTTGCGACAGCGGCTGAGAATCGAAATGTCTGTCGCTCGTTCGTCATCCACGGGACCCCACGGTCCAATGTCGCGACCTCCGGAAAGCTTCATCGGGGAATTCAATGGCTCGTCCACCCGAGCTCAAGCGCGAGGCAGACACTGAAGGGCGAGGTGCGGAAAGAGGCGGTCGTTCCCTCTACATCGAAGGTGTTGGATCCCACGGGAAACAGGGCCTGGAGGACCAACCCAATCGCAAAGCCGGCGGGCCCCGGCGCGAGCGCGTGAAGGACGACTCCAAGCTCGGGCAGCACCCCCAGTCCTTGCTGGGCCCGATTGAAGGTCCCTTGTGGACTGACGACGGTGACCAGCGCACCGGCCGCGAGCTGTGCCGAGAATTGGATGATTCGCCAACGCAGCTGGGCACCTGCCGCTGCCACCGCATGCACCTGCCAGGGGGTGAAACTTCCCACCGTGCGTTTTTGAATCACGACCGGATGGGACGGCAACAAAGGCACTTCGGACATCAGGCCCACGCGCCACAGCCCCCGCTTGAGCGCGAGCTCGACACCGAACGTGGGAGCAAGCCCGGAATCGGTGAGCGCTCCCCCGAGGGTGGCTTCACCGTCAAACCCGAGAGCCGACGGCGGGCCACCCTCAAGGCTCGAGGGCGGGGGTAATTGGGGGACTCCGCCGTCTGCGGCAGGCAGCAGAGGCGTGGCGGCGGGCCCCACATCCGAGGCCGGCGGTGCGGGGGACGCCTCAGGTAGGGCCTTGGGCGAGGCTGAGGAAATTTCGGGAGTGGGAACAGACCTGCTGCTCTGCGTCTCGAGCGAGCTGGTGCCCGACCAGCCCACGTCGGTCACGAACCGGTCGATGATCAGTGAGCTGATCTCGATCAAGTCCGAGCATGCGAGCAGTCCAAGCTTTCGCTCGAGGACCTGCTTCCCGTGTCGTTCGATTCGAAGCACCGGCGGCGTGCTTTCGAAGCCGACAGTGACTGACAATTCAGGCTCTGGAGACAATGCGAGGTTCAGGTCGGTCAGGCTGCGCGAAAGCTGCGATTGAAACGAGCACCCGGCCGGAGGACTGCCGCGAACCTGAACCCAGAGCGTGGGCTTGACCGGTGCGACCCACAGCACGAGAGCAAGCCAGGCGGTCACCGAAGAATTGTACAGCAGAAGGTCTGACCCTCTGGGTCAACCTGCAGACCGCACCCGCGCACCTCGCGCGGGAAGCGGCCGCTGCCCTTCAGCTCAAGGGCAGGCGCGAATTTCCCAGTGGCAGGTTCCATTGGCCGGCTGGCACTTGCCGGTGTTGCCGCCCACACTGCCATCGGCGCAAATCTGGGAGAGCAGCCCGAGCGCCGGGCCGCAGGACCCAGCGGGGCAGACCGCCGGGGCAGGGCACGACCGGATTTCCCAGTGGCAGGTTCCATTGGCCGCCGGCAGGCACTTTCCGGTGTTGCCGCCCACACTGCCATCGGCGCAAATCTGGGAGAGCAGCCCGAGCGCCGGGCCACACGCTCCGGGCTGGCACACCGGGGTGGGCGCGGGGCATTGGCGCACTTCCCAATGACAGGTGCCGTTCTGAGTATCGGCGAGGCAGCGGCCGGTGTTTCCGCCGACGCTGCCATCGGAACATTGGAGCGTGGGCATCCCCAACGCGGGCCCACACCGTCGAGGTACACAGCTTCCGGACCGGAGCTCGTCCTGGGTTGCAGCGACGTCGTCGCCGGTGGGAACGCTCTCGTTTCCTACTCCGCAAGCAACCCAACACAGCGCAGCCAGGCCAAGCAGCAGTCGATTCATGGTGTTTCTCCGTTTTTTTTCGGTTTTGAGGAGTGGGACTTCCATTGAGGAATTTCCCCACCGCGCAAAACCTTCATCGAAATCGACGGGGCCGTTTCGGGCGCCGGGCGCCGGGCGCCGGGCGCCGGCGTTCAGGCGCGGGTGATCGCGCGGAGAACGAACTCCCGGCGTTCGACCAGCAGGCGCACCGCCAGCGGCAAGACCGCGCGGTACCCAAGCCAGGCCAGCGCGGCCCACAACGCCATCAGCGCGAGGGTCGACCCATCGGGCGCAGCGTCGAGTCGCAACTTCAGTGCCCAGCCCCACGGCGTCGAGCCGGCCGACGCGGCGGCGACGCCGATCATCGAGGCGAGAAAGGGCAACTTGTCTTTGCGCTTCAGGTTGGCGTGGAACTTCACCGGGAAATAAATCGAAAGAAAATTCCCCGTTCCGAGCAGCACCGGGAGCAGCGCGAGAACTCCCAGGACCGCGCAGCCGATGTCGATCCACGAGCCGTGCCCGAAGTAGACCCGGTAAAAAATGATCTCGAGCAGAGCAAGGCCAAAGGCCGAGGCGGCGTGAACCAGATTCTTTGCCTTCAGCACGTCGCCCAATTCCACCGGAGCGCTGAGGAAGACCGAGAAGCCGTGCCCGTCGTAGGCGAAAGTGTTTTGAGAGAACGTCGAGGCAATCACCACCGAGCTGTAGATCGACAGCCCGCCCAGGACCCAGGCGTCGGCGGAAGCGCCGAGCAGAAAGCCGAACAGCGCGCGAGCTCCGAGCAGCTTGAGCAAGATCGAGAGTACGAACGGGACGGAAGCCAACAGCCGCGCCCGCGGGTTGTGCCAGAGGTCGATGGCCTCGCGGACCACCAGGGTGGTGAAGCGCTGGTGGGTGCGGGCGAAGGGATTTCCGGCCCGGGCCTGCGCTCCGAGACCTGGGCCCGAGCGTCCGGAATGTCGGTGGAACTGCAGCAGCAGCCCGTACGCGATGACCATCGTCACCATCATCAATTCGATCAAGCCGAAGAAATCGGCCAACGCCCGGATGAGGCCGCCGTTGCCCAGGCTCATCAACCCGTGCCCAAACCAGCCCGATGGCACCCGCCCCAGCGCCAGGGCCGCGTCTGAAATCAGCGTGTCGGGCACCGCGTTGACGTTGACGCCAATCTGGGTGAGCCACGAGGTGTCGATGGGGGGAATCAGCGAGGCCCCACAGAGGAAGAGGACGAAGAAGCCTCCAATCAGCTCGGCGCTGCGCTGCTGGCGAAGGACGTTGAGCACCATGTTCAGCCCGACCCGAGAGAGCGCGGCGTTGAAGAGCGCGAACGCGATGAACAGCAACACCACCAGCGCCCAGGACAGCGGCGGGTGCAATCGGGTGTAGGCGAGGCTCGCGCCGATCAGCGGCCCGTAGAAGACCAGGGCCCGGGGCTCGGCCAGAGCCGCCAACGAAGAGGCGAGCAACAACCGGAAGCTCGAGATGGGAAATGCGGCGTAGCGCGAGACCTCACTGTGATCGTCGACGCCCGCGCTCATCACCGGCCAGATCGCCCAGACCGAGGTGGTGACGAAGCCCAGCAGGTTGAGAATGAACGCCTGCCACGCCGAGCTGCCCGCGATCACCGGGTGGTTCATCAGCGCATAGAAGATCGTCGCCAGCCCGATTCCCGGCGCGCTCGAGGCGACGAAGCCCACCACCGCGAGCCACCGGTGCTTGCCCGAGTTGAGCCCGATGTCCATCCGCAGGCCCCACAACAACCGCAGGTGGGTGAGGAAGTTGGGCGCCACCCGCACGGCCATCTAGGCCTGGCCGCCGTAGAATGACAGTCGGGTGTCCCGCGCTACGGGCACGCCGATCAACTTCTCGAACACGTCTTCCAGATGCTCGGCCCCGTGGCGCGCCTTGAGGTCGTCGACGCTGCCTTCATCGACGAGCTTGCCGTCTTTGATCACTCCCGCGTGGGTCGCCAGGCGTTCGGCGATTTCGAGCACGTGGGTCGTCAACAGCAGCGTCACCTGTCGGCGGGACAAATCTGAGAGCAGCTCGCGAATGACCCCTGCGGCCAGAACATCGATGCCTTCGAACGGCTCATCGAGGAAGACCAGATCAGGCGCGTGGATCAACGCGGCGGCGATCGCCAACCGCCGCCGCATTCCCTTCGAGTATTCCCCCACCAGCGCCCCGGCCTTGAAGGACAGCTCGGTCAGCCGCAGCAGCTCTTCACCGCGAGCATTGGCTTCATCTCCCGACAGGCCGTGCATCCGGCCACAGAACGTCAGGTACTGCCGGGCCGTCAGCCGCTCGAACAGCGAGAGCTCTTCGGGGACCACTCCGATTCGGCTCTTCACGGAGAGCGGGGCCGAGATCGCGTCGACTCCGAGAATTTTCATCGAGCCCGCGTCGGGCGCGTAGATCCCGGTCAGCAGGCAGATGGTGGTCGACTTGCCTGCGCCGTTGGGCCCCAGGAATGCGTAGAACGCGCCTTTGGGAATCGACATTTTCAAGCCGTCGACAGCCGCGACCGTGCCGAATCGCTTCACCAGCCCTTCCGCACTCACTGCCAGTTCCGACACGGGCGGCATTCGAATCGACCCGCGGTGGGGACACAACCTTTCCTGTGGCTGCTGCCCCAGTTGTCATTGGGGGGACGCCTCGGCTACGAAGCGGACCCTTTGCTGGCCGGTCACTTGAAGGGGTACTTCCAATGAACCAAATTCGCATCCTCGTCGCAGGTTGTGCAGTGGGCTTGATCATGTTGCTCGCGCCGGCCTGCAGTCCCCCGACCGCGAGCTGCTCGCTCGCCAACTGTAACGGCTGCTGCGACGCGGCCCAGAAGTGTCAAGGCGGCTCGACGGTCGGAGCCTGCGGCCAGGGCGCCAAGGCGTGCGTCATCTGCACCAGCGCGCAGTCTTGCCAGGCCAACGTGTGCGTCGCCGGAAGCGGCGTCGGCGGCGGAACTGGAACCGGCGGCGGAACCGGAGTCGGCGGCGGAACTGGAACCGGCGGCGGAACTGGAACCGGCGGCGGAACCGGAGTCGGTGGCGGAACTGGAACGGGCGGCGGAACTGGAACCGGCGGCGGAACTGGAACCGGCGGCGGGACCGGAGTCGGCGGCGGGACCGGAGTCGGCGGCGGGACCGGCACCGGCGGTGGCGGCGGCGTCACGGTCTGCGGCGCAGCCAATTGCGCGGGCTGCTGCACCAGCGCCAACACCTGTCAGGCCACCTCGGCGCAGGGAGTGGGCTCGTGTGGAATCGGTGGAAAAGCCTGTGCTGCCTGCACCGGAGCTCAGACCTGCAACGCGGGTGTGTGCGGTGTCGTGGCCGTCTCGGTTGGCGCTTCGTGCGTCAACGACACCGGCTGCGCCATGCTGGGCGCGGGCGCGAAGTGCAAGCAGACCACATCCCGCGGCGATGGCACCTACGCCGGCGGCTACTGCACGCTCAACTGCACCGGCACCGGACAGGGCAGCTGCCCGACCGGCACCCGCTGCGACAACGGACTGAGCCTCGATCTCTTTGGGGAAAATGACAGCATCTGCCTCGCCGGTTGCCCCAGCAGCGGCTCACAGTCGACCTGCCGCACCGGCTACAGCTGCTATTTCGGCGCGGCCTCGGGCTCACCGGGCGCTTGCTGGCTCAGCCCGCCTCCGGCGTACGACGCAGGGTCCGCTCCCGACAAGTTGGCCTACGCGTGCGCTTCGAATTCCCAGTGCCAGAGCCCGCCGAACCCGGCGTTCGGCTTCTGCTATCCAGCAAGCATCAACGACGCCGGGACCCCGTTCTCAGGGGGCTACTGCATGTCCTCCTGCGAGACTGAGTTTGGCGGGGTCAACGGGTGTGGTCCCAAGGGCATCTGCCTGGATCTCGGCAGTGCGGCGAATCCCTTCCTCACTTGCCTCGGCACCTGCACGACTCCCAGCTCGGGAAAGATCACCCGTCCAGGTGGGGGCGCTGGCGGTCCGTACGCTTGCTACGGCTTTCACTTGAGCGACGGTGGCACCCTTCCGTTCGGCTACGTCTGGCCTGCCTGCGACGCGCCGCTGCGAGGCTGCAGCAGCATTCCAGGCACCACCTGCAACACCACCAAGGGCTTCTGCTGCTACTCCGACGGCGGCTGCGAAGGCTGAAGTTCGAGGAGATTGTTTTCCAAAAAGCCCGGCATCCCAAATTCGGGGCGCCGGGTTTTTCTTTGACGGTCTTCCAATGCGTCGGCTGAATCTTCAGATCGCGCTCGAGCCCTTCGCGGTCGAGCTGGACTTTGGCCTGGGTCGATTTCCTCGGGCCAGCGCGAGACGACGCGCGGACCCTGCGGTTCACCGACAATCTGCAACCGGCTCCGACCGGGCCACGGGTGATGCCGAAGATCGAAGGGACGAAAATCCTCGGCTCCGGCTTCGAAGCGCAGCTGCTCGGAGCCCACGCGGAAATCACCGGATCCCACGAGCGGCTCGGAATCGAAGCGGTGCTGAAGCTGATGCTGGCGACCGCGTTGCTGGCTCGCTCGGCCCTGCTCGTCCACAGCGTCGCGCTGAGCGAGGGTCAGGGCTGCGCAGTCTTTCTGGGGGAATCGGGGGCAGGGAAGTCCACCCTGGGACAGCTCGGAGCCAGCGGCGGCCTGCGGCGTTTGGCCGACGAGCTCGTCGTGCTCGATGCAGAAGGGTGGGCGCACGGCACGCCCTGGAACATCGGGCTTTCAGAAGCAGCACAAGTGCGACTGCTGGGCACCCTGGGTTGGAGCGAGCGCTGCCGACTCGAGCCCGTCGCAGCCACCGACTTTCTGCCTTTGCTGCTGTCGAACACGCTGTTGGCCGACGATCGCCCTGCGACCCGGGGGACGGTTTTTCAGCTCGCGACGGGCCTGCTCAAGGCACATCAACCCGAGCGGTTCTTCTTCCCGCCGTCTGCAGCCGCGGCGCCGTTTCTGCGTTCGACGCTGCTCAGTAAAGCGGCTCGACCGCCGCGGCCCACAGCCGGTTGATCGACACCGTCCCCTTGTCATTGGGGTGGAGCCCGTCTTCCAGCTCATCGACGTGCGCCTTGAAGTGGGCATAGAGATCCGGCCCCGGGGTGAGGCCATTTCTCTTCGTCACCCCGTCGATCACGTCATTGAACTGGGGAATGGTGTTGTGCTCTTTGGGCGCGTACGGAATGCGCGCGAAGATCGGCACCCGACCCGCGGCTTTGAGCATCGCCACCATCGCTTCGAGGTTCTTGGAGAAGCCCGACGTGTCGGCGTTGTCTCCCGCCGAATCGTTCGTCCCGTAGCCGATCGCCCAATGCTTTACGTCCGGGTGCTGCTTGAGCAGCAGCGGCAGGCGCTCCAACCCCTCGCTGCTCTTCTCGAAGCCTTGCCCCCCGTTGAGCGTCATCGGGAAGTAGCCGGGGTGTTTTTTGGCGATCAGCTCGGCGAATGAGGGCTGGCTCTTCGGACTGCGGGTGAACGCCATCGCGGTGATGCTGTCGCCCAGAAAGAACCAGGTGTCCTCAGCGCCACTGCTGATGTCGTGGATGTCGAGCTCGTCGGGCTGAATTCCGTATTTGTAGGTGTCCTTGCTCGGGCCGGTCACCACCCAGCGCACCCAGCGATTGCCAGTGAAGTCGAAGCCATGAGCGCGGGTGCGGTACTCGTTGTCGGTGACGGTCACGACGGTCTTCCACTGCTTTGCGTCGGGCGAGACCTCGATTCGGTAACTCCCCGGACCGCCGTACTGGGTCTCGTGGTGGTTGAAGCTTCCCGACGCGGTCCACGCCAGCAGCAGCCGGTCAGGACCGGGGCCGATGTCGATCGCCACCCACGCCGGCTTGTCTTCGCTGGGCATCTTGGCCGCCCACGAGCCGTCTTTGTATTTCCCGTCGGTCAGCTTGTCGGCGCTGCTCGCCATCAGGTTGCTTTCGACTGATTTGCCCCGCGACAGCAGCGGCGCGGCAGTGATCCCCTTCGCGGGTTTGACCGGCTTCTTGTAGTCGCGGCCCGCGGCAGACGCCGAGCCGGACTTGCAGCCAAACGCACACAGGCTCAACGCAACGAGGAAGAAGGTTCGCATGGGTTTCACGCTCTCAAGCATTGAGCCGCTTGCGCAGCTTCGCGCAGGGTTTTTCGATCGCCAGGTAGATGCCGTAGGAGATCGCCATCGCAAGTGCGAGCGCAATCATTCCCTGAAGGACCCCGTGCAGTTGGGGAAGGTATCGGTGCACCCCGAAGATGATCAGGTGGTGGGTCAGGTACAGCGAAAACGAGAGCACGCCGATGAACGACATCACCCGCGTATTGAGCAGTCGAAAGGGCAGAACTGTCGGCCAGCGAATGGCAACGATGAAGATTGGAACCAGCGCCAGGCCCTGAAGGCTGTACCGCGCCGATTCGCGAAATTGATCATCGCGCCACACGAAGGCCAGCAACAACACCCCCACCGACAGCGGCAGCATCACGTACTTCCAGAACGCCGGGCTGCCTTTGGGGTCTCCGTCGAGCACCGGGTTGCCCCAGACGGCGAGCGCCGCTCCAAACAGAATCGAGTCGAACCGGGTGTCGCTGGCGAGGTAGGTGCGGTCGGTGGGCGAGTTGAACCAGAACACCAGCACGCAGCGCCACAGCAAGATCAGCCCGCACAGACTCCACAAGATGATCGCCTGTCGTCGGTGACTGGCCCGCAATCGCCGCAGCAACAAGTAGAGCCAGGGAAAGAGGAAGTAGAAATGTTCCTCCACCGCCAGCGACCAGTACACCCCCGTGCCCAGGGCCTGGCCCGAGTACCCGTGGTAGACGATCCAATAGTTTGCGTAGTGCAGGAACTGCGCGGCGACCGCCTGGGGGTTGAGCTGCCCACCCAGCACCGCCAACGCCGCCAATACCGTCCCCACTGTAAGGACGAAGTAGAACGGCGGCAGAATTCGCAACACCCGGCGCAGGTAGAAAGCCTTCAAGCTCAGCGTGCCTGTCTTTTCGAACTCGGTGCGCATCAGGGTGGTGATCAAAAAACCTGAGAGAAAAAAGAAGACCGTCACCCCAAACCCGCCCGGGACGTACTTCTCGAGCCCGGCGTGGGCGACGAAGACGATCCCGAAGCTCACCGCACGCAGGCCGTCCAGCGAGGGAATGTGGAAGGCGCTCTTCGACACGCGGTGTGCCTAGCATGCTATGGAATTGCGCTCCCCATGCGCGTGCGTCCTCTCGTCGCGTCCTTCCTGGTGCTGTTTTCCTGCGAAGGCTCCATTGAAGTTCCGCAAGGGCTCCTCAACGGGGGCTCGTGCGCGGACCCAGGTCACGTCACGCTGCGCCGTCTGAACCGAATCGAATACGACAACACCTTGCGAGATTTGCTGGGCGACACCACCAGCCCTTCGAACAATTTTCCACCCGACCCTTCGGCCAGCTTCGACAACAACGGCGATGTGCTCGCGATGTCCCCGCTGCTGCTCGAGCTCTATGAGAGCACCGCCGCTCGAGTCGTCGACGCCGCGCTATTGCCCCCGGCCGCCCCGATTTCCCACCAGTACGATGCGCCCGGACTGCACGCCGCGATGTGCCCCGGCGGAGTCGCTCCCCCCGGTTCGGACTACACCTGCTTTGGACCCGTCGACTCGACCGCCGGCACCCCGCCCACTCCGACCCTCGACATCTGGGAACACGACTACTACCTCGACAAGCTCGAGGCGTTTCCTTCCGACGGGGACTACGTGCTGTCCGTTCGCGCGTTTCAGGCCGGCAGCGTCGTCGCCAAGCTCAACGTGATCGTCGACGGCAGAATCGTTCACCAAAGCGACGTGACCGCCCCGCGCGCCGCCCCGGTGGTGATTGCAGTGCCGGTGACGCTCGCCGCCGGCAACCATCGAATTCAGATTCGAAACGCCAACGCGGCCCGCGGGTACGACCGGGACCTGGGCGTTGCGTTTCTCAAGGTCGATGGGCCGAACAACGTTCCCAACCCCGCCCGCGAAGCGCTGCGAATGAAGACGTTCGCCTGTGATCCGGCGAAAGACGGCGGCGAAGACGTCTGCGCGCGAAAAATTCTCTCTGAGTTCGCCCACCGCGCCTACCGCCGGCCGGTCACCGACGCTGAAATGACCGGCTTGGTCGCGCTGGTGCAGCTGGCGAAGATGCAGGGCGACGATTTTAAAACCGGCATCCGCCTCGCGTTCAAGCGGGTGCTGACCTCGGCCGAGTTCATCTTCAAGGCCGAGTTCGACGATGCCCCCGACACCCTCGACGCTCATCCGGTCAGCGAGCTCGAGCTGGCCACCCGGCTGTCGTACTTCCTCTGGGCCAGCACGCCCGACGACGAGCTGTTGCGCGTGGCCGAGCAAGGAGGGCTTTCAAACCCCGCAACCCTCGAGGTTCAGGCCCGGCGGCTGCTCAGCGACCCGAGGTCCGATGCGCTGGTCGAGGTCTTCGCGTCCCAGTGGATGAAGCTGCGCTCGCTGACTCCGGCCAGCCCCGCGCTCGACATTTACCCGGGCTTCGATGGCGCGCTGAAGACCGCGATGCGCGATGAGACCTTGTTGTTCCTGCGCAGCTTCGTTCGGGAAGACCGCAGTGCGCTCGAGCTGCTCGACGCGCGCTTCACCTTCCTCAACGAGAAATTGGCCGGGCACTACGGGATCACCGGAGTCACCGGCCCCGCGATGCAGCGGGTCGAGCTGACGACGGCGCAACGCGGCGGGCTGTTGACCCAGGGAAGCATCCTCACCCTCACCTCGGTGCCCAACCGCACGTCCCCGGTCAAGCGCGGGAAGTGGGTACTGGAGCAGCTGCTGTGTCAGGAACCTCCGCCTCCCCCGGCGAACGTGCCCGCCCTCCCCGAAGGAATCGACGCCACCGGCAAGACCCTTCGCCAGCTTGCCGAAGCCCACCGCAACAACCCTTCGTGCTCGGCCTGCCATTCTCAGATGGACCCGATCGGCTTTTCGCTCGAGCACTTCGATGGCGTAGGTCATTGGCGCGACAAGGACGGGACCCTGGCGATTGATGCGACGGGGGCGTTGCCCGACGGCCGCACCTTCGATGGTTCCAGCGGGCTGGCGAGCGTCCTCAAAGACGACGCCCGGGTGCCGCGGTGCATCTCGCGCAAGATGTTGACCTACGCGATCGGTCGCGAGCTCAACGAGACGACGGACAGCTGCGCACTCGATGTCTTGAGCCTGCAGATGAGCAAGAAAGGCTACCGGCTGGGTGAGCTGGCGCTGCAGGTGGTGAAGACCCATCAGTTCGGTGAGCGCCGCGGCGCGAAGGCGGTGACGCCATGAAGTTCAAGCTCTCGCGTCGAACCCTGCTGCGGGCCTCGGGGGTCGCGCTCAGTCTTCCCTTCCTCGAAGCGATGATGCCGCGCACCGCTCAAGCCGCCGCGGGAAAGGCGCTGCGCCTGGTCGGCTGGTACCTGCCCAATGGGTACTACCGCACCACCACCGCGGGGGTGGTGAAGGACGATTGGACTCCCACCGGCACTGGCACCAACTACACGCTGAGCCCGATTCTTCAGCCGCTGTTGCCGTTCAAGAGCGACTTTCAGGTGCTGACCGGAATCCAGAATGCTCCGGCCGAGCTGTCGAGCATCAGCTGTGGCCACGCCCGCGGCACGGGCAGCTTCTTGAGCTGCGTCGCGCCGGGGGGAGCCGGGACCGTCGGGGGTCTGTCGATGGACCAGGCGGCGGCCGCCCAGCTCAAACAGTTCACCCGGTATTCGTCGATCGAGCTGGGCACCGACTCGGTCGGGGGCGACGTTCCGATTCGCAGCGCGATTGCGTGGGCCGACGCCAACACTCCGCTGGCGAAAGAGACGCGCGCGAGCAGCCTGTTCGATCGCTTGTTCGCCGGCCCCGAGGCCAACCTCTCGATGGCCGAGAAACAAAAACGGCTGCTGTACCGAAAGAGCATCCTCGATTCGGTGCTCTCGTCGGCCAATGGGTTGAAGGCCAGGCTTGGCAGCGGCGACAAGCAGAAGCTCGAGGGCTACCTGACCGGGGTTCGCGAGCTCGAGCAGCGGCTGGATGCTCCGGCCGGAACGGCGGCCTGCATGCCGGGGACACGGCCTCCTCCGACGGGCGACATCCGCACCCAGGTCAAGCAGCTGCTCGACGTGATGGCGCTCGCCTTCCAGTGCGATGTGACCCGCGTCTCGACGTTCATGTTTGATCGCGCCGGCAGCGATCTGGCGTTCCCGTTCTTGACCGCCAATGGCGCGCCGATCAACGCCGGCTGGCACGGGACTTCGCACCACCACGGAGTAGCCGCGAACCTCGCGCAGCTCAAATCGATCTTGATCTGGCAGATGGAACAGTTCGCGTACTTCCTCGGGAAGCTGAAGGCGATCGACGAAGGGGGCGAGTCGGTGCTCGCCAAGAGCTGCATCTTCTTGTCTTCCGAGCTGGGCGATGGAGATCTCCACGAGCACAAGAACCTGCCGGTGATCGTGGCGGGCGGCGCTGGCGGAGCGCTGACTCCCGGCAAGCACCTCGTCTTCACCAATCAGCCGCACAAGTCCGACCTGTTCTTGACCCTGCTGCACAGCGTGGGCGTCAACGTGACGAA
The DNA here is from genome assembly GCA_043750125.1 of Archangiaceae bacterium. Lineage (GTDB taxonomy): Bacteria > Myxococcota > Myxococcia > Myxococcales > Myxococcaceae > JAGSPQ01. Next base: position 18,986 of record JAYVCD010000353.1, read on the forward strand.
GTTCGGCGCAGATTCGACGACCGCGCTCGTGATGAGCTGACCATTCGAGCGTAAGTAGCTCCTGTGCTCACTGTGCTCCTGCTGACCCTGGCTCAAACCCCCGAGCCCACGCTTCGAATCCGCGCTGTGGGTGACGTGATGCTCGGCACCACGGTGCCCGAAGGCTTTCTTCCGCCCGAGGACGGGGTTCATTCGCTCGACGACGTAGCCGACTGGCTCAAAGACGCAGATCTCACCTTCGCCAATCTCGAGGGCCCGCTGTGCGACTCGGGCGAGACGACGAAGTGCAAGAAGACCGGCACCTGCTACGCATTTCGGTGTCCCACCCATTACGTGAAGTACCTCGTCGACGTGGGGGTGGACCTGGCTTCCACCGCCAACAACCACGCGGGCGATTTCGGGGACGTCTGTCGGCGAGAGACCGAGAAGACGCTCGATGGCGCCGGCATCACCTGGAGCGGAGCCAAGGGCACCATCGGCACCCGCACCCTTCCCGACGGGCGGAAGCTGGCCCTGGTCGGCTTCCACACTTCGGCCGTGACCAATGACATGAATGATCTCGAAGCGGCGCGCGCGATCGTGAAGCAGGCGAAGGCCGGCAACGACCTGGTGATCGTCAGCTTTCACGGGGGAGGCGAGGGGACCAAAGCCAATCGGGTGGTGAAGGGCACCGAGACGTACCTGGGCGAAAACCGCGGCGACCTGCCGGCGTTCACCCACGCGGTGATCGACGCCGGCGCGGACCTGGTGCTCGGGCACGGCCCCCACGTGCTGCGCGGGCTCGAGCTCTACAAGGGACACCTGATCGCCTACTCGATGGGAAATTTTGCGACCTACGGCCGCTTCAATCTCTCAGGCCCGCTGAAGATCGGCGTGGTCCTCGAGGTGGAACTGGCCAAAGACGGCGCCTTCGTTCGCGGCAAGCTTCTTCCCACCGCGCAGGAAGGGCAGGGGATTCCGAAGAAAGATCCCCAGGCGCGGGCGGTGAAGATGGCCGCTGAGCTGACCGCGCTCGATTTCCCGAAGTCGGGCGTGAAGATTGGAAGCGATGGGGTGCTCAGCCTTTAGCCGCGCGCCCTTTTTAAAAGAAGACGTTCGGGTCGTGCCGGGCCGCAGTTTGATGGCGGTCGCGGTGAAGTTGCGGTCAAGCAAGGTGACGGCGTGGGTCGGGCTCGGCGGGGGCGCGGGGCTGGGGGCGCTTCGCGACACCCAAATGTTCCCACGCTGAAGCTCAGCTCGCGGCCAGCGCTTGCGAGAGCACGCTGGCCACCCCAACGTTCGGCGCAAATGCCAGGCGCACCGCTGGCACCACTGCGAGCAGCCGGCTTGCGATTTGGAACAACGAAGAGCGCACCTGAGGCGAAGCCGCCGGCTCCAGCACGTTGGGCAACAGAACCCGTAACACCTCTGAAGGCGCGATCGGCGAGAGCTGTGCAAACGGGGCATGGGCCAGAATTCCGATCTGCTTCAACGAGGCGCGCCCTGCGGTGCTGGCATTCCAGGGCGTTGCCCAGACTGAAAAACCAGTCTGCTCAGGAAGGACCCCGACCAGCTCGTCTGAGAGCAGCTGGAGTCCGCCCGCGCGCCCCCACCATCCCAGAGTGCTCTTCCCCGCTCCCGAGGCCCCCGTGAAGAGGGCCGCGCGGCCTTGATCGGCAAGGGCCACCCCGTGAACCAGCAGCCCGCCGCGGCGCAGCAGGGAATCACCCAGCAGAACCCGGACCACCGCTTCGATCGGGAACCGCTCGAGCGGCCCGCGCACCCACCCCTCGCGGCGGTCGGCGGAAATGCGCGCCTCGAAGCAATCGCCGTCGAGCCTCAACCCCCCGTCGGGTTCGAGGCGAGTGGCCGGCAGCAGCGGCAGCCAGGCGGCAGGCCGGATGACCTGGCCGCGCAGCTCAACCTTCAGCGCGAGCCGGCTCGCCAGTGGGGGCACGGCAAAGGCATGCCAAGACTCACCGATTGGGTCGAGGTGTGCCGAACCCTCGAGCGAAAATTCGAAGCCGGCAATCGAAAAGGAAGAGATGAGCCCTCAACCCCCGCTCGGGATGCAGATGTCCGATACGCAGATATCCTGCAGCGCGCAAGGGGGCGAGCAGGCAGCCAAGGCGGTGAACTCGTGCTCCCACAAAATTACCGGAGCCTCGTAACGGTCAGGACTCGATTCGGATGGAAGCGGCTTCTTATCGTCCATTGAAGACATTCTAAACTCAGAACGGAAGATCGACCGCGCACAGTCGCCCGTCCAGCCCTCCGACGAACAAGCGCCTGGGAGATGTGGTGTGATCGATCGAAGGCATCCCCAACGCGGTCGCCGAGACACTGAAAGAAGCCTCGACTGCTCCGGTGGCGAAGTCGATCCGGTACACTCTTCCCAGTGAGTCCGAGACGTACAGTTTGTAAGGCGCGACGAAGGCGTCTAGCCGCGCGGCCGAAGCGCCGCTGAGCGCGGGAGGAGCCGCCCACACCGGGCTCACCGTGCTGCCCCCATCGCCATTCGCGGTGACCGTATAACGCTGGACTCCGGCGGGGGTGCTGGCGACGAAGCCGTAGGCCCCCAGCGGAACCAGATACCCCGAAACCGCGCCGCCCAGATTGTAGCTCCACCGCTGGGCCATTGTGTTGAGGTCGAATCCGTACGCAACGCCCGCGTTGGTGACGACGTAAATTTCCCCGGCGGTCGAGTTGCGCGTCACCGCATCGTCGATGTCCCCCAGATTAAAGGTGGGCATCACCGCCAGCGGGTTGAGGGTGTCGACGATTCGAAGGGACGGCTGGGTGCCTCCAACGCCGGCGCGGCTGGCCACCCAGAGCCGGTTGTTCCGATAGTCGACGGCCATTCCCCCGCTGATGATGTCGAGGTTCCCCGGGTTGAGGGACCACTTCTGGGTACCGTCGACACTGGACAGCGCCCAGATCCGGTTGGTGCTGGTGCTGGCGGTGCGGGTGCCGAAGAAGACCAGATCCATGTTGGGGTATCGGGCCCGGAACGCAGCCCCTCCGTCGGTCGCCGGGTCCGTGAATTGCGTCAACTGCACCGCAGCCTGTGCCTGGACTCCGCCGATGCTTGCCCCGCCATTTCCGTTCCACACCGTCAAACCCGTGTCGACGTCAATCGCATAGGTGAACCCGGACTGATCGCCGCCGAGCAGGTACGTCCCGGTACGGCCGAACAGCGGGGTCACCGTCGGGCGGCTCTGGACGATGCCGGTGGTAGCAGCCGGCCGCCAGCGCTCAGTGCCGCCGAGCGTGGGATCGGTCGAAATGTTGATTCCGGTGTACGCCCTCGCGTTGCTCGAAGTGTAGACGCCCTTTCCGAAATCAGTGAACGGCTGCTGCGGCGTGGGGAGGCCGACGCTGTAACACCACGCCGGCGACGTCGGAGCGCCCGAGGTCGGGATCGCGAACAGCCCCGAGCTGGTGGGAACGTCGCCCGACGAATACAGGTTGTAGGCGTCGTGGTTGAAGACCTTGTAGTAGTAGCGAGTGCCGTTGGTCAGTCCTGTGTCCCCATAGGTCGACGCGTAGCTCTGTAGATCTGCGTACAGAACGGTGGCGTTTCCCACTCCACCATCAGCTTGATTTGGAACTTCTCCCACGTTGTACCTGCGCCCATTGACGGGCGCCGCGTTGGGGATCCCCGCGGTCGAGCGCAGCAGCAGCGATCCATCGTGATCGAGCGGGTTGTTCCAGGCCAGCCCGATTTTCGAGTTGGTGGCGATCGCGGTGAAACTGCTCAGCGCCGGCACTGTGCGGGGCACGAAGATCGAAACCGGGGTCTCGACCCGCACCGTGGTGCCGTCGGCCTGAAGCAGCTCGAACCGATGACTGAAGGTGGTGGTCGCAGTAACGGTGGCGATCGAGCTGAAGGTGAAAGTGAACTTCCGGGTGCTGTTTCCGGGAGGGGGCTGGATGTTAACGGCGGTGTTGGGCGAGGTGATCGGCGTCTTCCTCAGCGAACTGCTGTGGTTGCCCGGAGTCCAGCCCGACGTATCGGCCGACCAGGGAGTTCCCGAGGCGAGGAAGTGAGAATCGGGATCCAGCAGGCTGATTCCCTTGATGTCCTGATTGGCGCCGTTGAAGACCGTGTATTCCACCGACACCGGCCCGCTGTTCGACAGAACGTTCGGGTTGGCCGACACGGTGTGGGTGACGACCAGGCCGGTGGCCGAGCCGACCGGATCGCTCGAGATCGGAAACCCGCCGGAGACGGCATTGGCCTGGCCGCTGAACTGGAACGTGCTGCCGGGGATGCCGGTGATTGTGTAGAAATAGACAAAGCTGGTTCCACTGCCCGGCGGTAACGAGGTCTGGCTGGCGGGCGTGGGCCCGCTGTTGAGCGTTGCAGTCACGGTCCCAGTCAAAGACGGCGTCGTGGGTGAGACGTTCAGGTACTGGCCGTTAGAGTTGTTGCGCACCGAGAGGGTGACCCGCACCGTTGAGCCGGAAACGAGCTTGTCGGGATAAATGCTGATCGTCCCCGGAAACCGGCCAGCGGCGAGATCACCGGTGTCGACCGATTGGGAGTTGAGGCTGTTGGTGCTGGTATGCCCCGAGTCGGTGAAGCGGAAGACTCCTTGGTTGTTGCTGCGGTAGGTCCACTGGAAGACCCCGGTCGCGTCTTGCGCCAGCACGATCGAGGTCGGGCTGGGGGAGGTCAGCAGGGTGAACGCCGCAGGGACGGCCGGCATGGCGGTAAGGACGTCGGTGATGGTGGGGTCAAAGCGAGGCAGGAGCGTGGCGCTGCCGGTGCTGCGGTTGGTCAACGTGAGAGTCACCGTCACCGTCGCACCTGTCGGAGTCGAAGTCGGGTTTACCGACAGGCTTGCCCCAATGCCGATTCGTTTCCAGGTTGGACTGGTGCCCAGGGTCACCACCGGAGCTCCTGTGGCGCACGCGAAGCTGGCTGAGGTCTTGTTTCCGTTGCCGGTAGTGATGAAGACCTCCGAATTCTGATCGGCATTGGCGGGCTGGCCGATGACTCTCAAGGTGAAAACGGCGGAGCCACCGGCAGCGATTCCCCGTGGACAGGCGGATCCGGTGGCGGTGAAGACCACCTTGCGATTGAGCTTGTCGACCGTGCTCACCTGCCAACCGACAGGAGCCAGGCCCCCGTCAATGTCGTAGTTGCTCTGGGTGAGCTGGAGGTTGACTTGCGTCAGCGCCTCGCCGCCCGTGCTGGTGTTGTTGACGTTGAACGAGATCGACGAGATCTCACCCATGACCGCCGATCCACTGGCGTAAGTGCTGGTCCAACTCGCGGTGGCGAACGCCGTGGCCGGAGCCAGCAACAAAGCGGTGAGAAGAATTAGATTTCTCATTGGGCCGATTTGCCTCATGGGGTCAGCTCGAAGTTGTGATTTTGCACTGACTTGCCATCGATCAGCAGGCGCGCGGTCCAGGTGCCAATCATTTTCCCGGTGTCGACTGCGGTCGCGGCGACAGGCAAAACGAACTCGAGCGGGTGCGGCTCGAAGGCAGAGCCCTCAAGCGCAACTTCCTGCCGGTCGTAGGGAGCCCCGGCGGGGTTGACGAACTCGAGGGCCGCCGTGCTGGGAGCGCCGGCACCGAACACCTCGAAAGCCACCGTCACCTGGCGTACCCGGGGGATGCTGGTTTCCAAAGCAGGAACGACGGTGATCCGAGAGGTCGCACGCAAAGGCGGCACGGGTTGCTCAACCGGAGTCGCGAGCCCAATCAGAGAGGCCGGCTCGAGCGACGGATTTTGAAGATTGTCCGGGGGGAGGACCACGTTCCCACCTGGGTCGAGGATTTTCCCGGCCGACTCCTGCTGAACACAGCCGGCCAACGACAACACCACCACCGCGCTCCAAACTCTCATCATTTGCCTCCAGCTGAATTCGGAGTGGGTTGATCGAGCCTCAACAACTTTTTCTGAGCCAACTTGACAACGAAGGGCGCGACATCATGCAGGGCGCGCTCGGCGGGGACCCCAAATTCCGAAGCAACGCAGCTGGCGATCTCGGCGACCGAGCGGCGACCATCAATCAATTCCCAGACTCGCGCTCCGGTGGGGTTGAGCCCGCGCACGACGCTCCCTGGTGCATCTAAAATCACGAACTCCGTGCCCAGCCGGCTGGAGTCCGTGCCTGATGCTTTGAGTGGAATTCTTCCCTCGTCCAACAGCGTTTTCGACTCGGTCATTGGACGTCAAATCTATAGGATCATCGAGCAGAGATCGAGGCGGCGCCCAGGGTGCCCATGGGGCGCCATTGACCCACAACGCCGTCGCAATGTGGGTCGCCGTATGGTGCGCGGTGCCGACCCAGTCCCAGCAGAACAGCCGGAGCGGAAACGCGTGCAGGGGCGAGGGTCTGGGCGCCTGTTCTTCACTTTCCCTGAGGCGCTTTGACCTCAATGCCGGCCAGCGTTTCGAAAGCAGTGATCACCGCCGCGATGTCCGAAGCCCCTTTCCCCGCCGCGCGGGCCAGGTTGTAGGTCTCACGCAGCGACGCGGCGGTCGGCGTCGGTACTTTTTCTTTCGCCGCGCTTTCGAGAAACAGCCCGAGATCTTTGTGCATCAGGTCGATCGAAAAGTGCGTTCCAAAGTCTCGCTCGAGGATCTGCTTGCCCTTGAAGTCGAAGTACGGCGAACGAAAGCCCGACGCAGCCACCACCTCGAGCAGCTTGCGCACGTCGACTCCCGCTTTCGCCGTCAGCAGCATCCCTTCCGACAGGCCCTGAAGCATCGCGGCGATCAACACGTTTCCGGCCAGCTTCACCTGGGTCGCAGCCCCGACGGGGCCACAGTGAATCGCCTTCTCGCCGACCGCTTCGAAGATCGGCGCACAGCGCGCAAACGTCTGCGGCGAACAGCCCGTCATGATCACCAAGGTTCCTTTCTCGGCTCCGTTCTTCGACCCCGTTACCGGCGCCTCGGCGAAGTCCACCCCCCGCTCTGCGAAGGTGGTCTCCAGCTGCTGGGTCAGCTCGGCTGAGACGGTGCTGAAGTCGATGAACAGCTGCCCTTTCCGGGCTCCCGTGAGCAGCCCCTGGGGCCCCAGCGCGACCTCTCGCAAGGCGGCTGGGTCTGCGACGCAGGTGCAGAAGGCGTCGACTTCCGCAGCCAGCGCGGCCGGGGTCTCGGCGGCGATGACCCCGACACTGGCCAGCTCGGCCACCCGCGCGGGAGTGCGGTTGTACGCGTGGACGGTAAAACCTTTGGTCGCGAGGTTCTTCGCCATCCGGCTGCCCATCAGACCCAATCCGACAAAACCGATTTTCTTCATTGGTAGGGGTTCCCATATGGTGGCAGGGCATGCGGTTTCCACTCCTCAAGTTGCTTCGTCGTGAAAACTCGACCGCCGCCAAGCGCGAGCGTCAAGACCAGCTCGAACGGATGTTCACCACCAGCCTGCGGGCGCTCTCGACGTTGCTGAAGTCGACCGCCGACAACCTCGAGCGAAGGCGGCTCGAACGTTCTGGATACGAGTCGCAGGACAAGTTTCTCAAGCGGCAAGACCCGAAGTGAGCTGACCGTGCTGTTCTACCGGGCCTTCCGGGCGGTGTTTGCGCTCGCTCTCAAGCTCTTCTACCGCCTCGAGCCCGTCCGCGATCCACACGGAGGATTGACGCTCGACGGCCCGGTCATCTTCGTCGGCAACCACCCCAATGCGCTGGTCGACCCGGGGCTGGTCTTCGTTTCCACCCGTCGCCACGTGACGTTTCTGGCCAAAGAGCCGCTGTTCAAGATGCCGGTGCTGGGAACGATGTTGCGCGCGATGAAGGCGCTGCCGGTGTTTCGCAGGCAGGACAACGTCGGGGACATGACGAAGAACGACAGCACGCTGACTGCGAGCGTCGAAGCGCTGAAGCAGGGTCGCGCGATCACGATTTTTCCCGAAGGAAAAAGCCATTCCGAGCCGCAGTTGTCGGCGCTCAAGACCGGCTGTGCGCGCATCGCGCTCGAGGCGTTGCGCCAGGGAGCGCCGGTGAAGATCGTGCCGATTGGGCTCAACTACATGCAGAAGGATCTCTTTCGTTCCCACGCCCAGGTCGATGTGGGGACACTGGTGGACCCCGCCCGGTTTGTTCCCCACGAAGGCGACGACCCCCGCGAGTCGGCGAGGAAGCTCACCGAGGCGATTGCCGACGGCTTGCGTGCGGTGACGCTCAATCTTCAGAAGTGGGAAGACCTGCCGTTGCTTCAGACCGCCGAGTCGCTCTACGCGCTGAAGGTCGGAAGTCGCGCGCCCGACGGCGAACGGCTGCGCGCCTTCGCCCGCGGAATGCACCTGCTGCGCGATGAGCAGCCCGAGCGCTTCGAGACGTTGAAGAGCGAGGTGCTCGCGTTTGCAAACCGACTGTCGCTCGTCGATGTGAAGGCCGAGGAGCTGACCTACGCGTACCGGCCCGCGACTGTCGCGTGGTTCGTGCTGCGCAATGTCCTTTGGCTGTTCGGGTTGCCGCTGATCGCACTGGGAATGGCGCTGTTCGCGATCCCCTATTGGATTCCGATTTCAGTCGTGAAGCTCACCCGTCCCGAAGTCGACACCGAGGCCACGGTGAAGGTGCTGACCCTGCTGGTGCTTGGCCCCCTGTGGTGGGCGCTGCTGACCGGACTGGCCTGGGTCACTCTCGGCCCAGCGGCGGGGCTGATGGTTGCGGTGGGGACGCTGCCGCTGGCGCTCTTTACCCGGGTGTTCCTCGAGCGCCGGGCCAGCGCGCTGCGGGACATTCGATTGTTCCTCGTGCTCGGCAGTCGCCGGCGCCTCAAGGACCGGCTGGTCGCCGAGGGTGAGGCGATCGCCGCTCACCTCGAAACCGTGGCTGAAGAACTGCGCCCGCGCGTCGCCGGCTGAGCTACGGCGTGCCGCGCGGGTCCTGCCGGGGGATGCAGGGCGGGCCGGACATTTGAGTCCTACCCCGACTCGGGCTGAACCACAGGAACGGAATCGGTTCGAGGGGAGATGCTCGGCGCCGGTTTGACCGTTTCGTACTTCAGTTTCAGCGCGAGGAACCGCTTCTCGAACAGGTGGTAGCTGAGCAGGGCGGCGACGATCGAAAGCGCGATTCCAAGTGTCGCCTGAACGCCCACCGCCAGCAGGTTGTTGGGGATCCACGTCTTGAACCAGTTGAGCGTGTGGTGGGTGCCCAGGTAGTAGCTCAACATCGCGTGGAAGACGTAGAGGCCGTAGCTGTACTTGCCGAGGAAAGTCATCGGGCCCGAAGTGAAGAACCGGCCGACGACCGACTGCCGCTGTGCGGTGATCGCAAACGCGACGATCGCCGCAAAGCAAAACGTCCACGCCGTCTCGCGCAGCGGGCGCATGATGTTCCGGCCGTAGTCCGACTGGGTATTGAACAGCGCGGTCACCCCGATGAACGCCGCGCTCGGAAAGAGCAGCGTGCGCCCCGTCTTCTTCAGCCACGCCAGCCACAGCTGGGGGTCGCCCTCACCGCGAACCGAGACGGCGAGGAAACCTCCGACGCACAGGGCGTCGAATCGACAGGGGGTCAGGGTGTAGATCGCCAGCGCGTTCGCGCCTGAAAAGTACATCGCCGTGCGCAGCCCGAACGAAAAGAGCACGAACCCCAGGCAGACCTTGAGCAGCATCGGGCGCGGGCAGAGCCAGACGATCAGCGGCCAGATCAAATAGAAGTGCTCTTCGACCGCCAGTGACCAGAAGTGCCCGATGTACGGCAGGCTCCACACCCCTTCGCGCGCGATGTGAATGTTGATCGCGTACGCCCACGCCCACCCCTGTCGCTCGACCATCGTGTCGAGCGCAGGCCCCTGGAAAAAGGGAATGTGGGGCACGACGAAAAAGAGAACGGCCAGCACTCCGTAATAAAGGGGGAAGATTCGCAGCGTGCGACGCATGTAGAAATTCTTGAAGAAGCGCGTCGATTGCTTCGAGTCGTAGAGAATGCCGGTGATCAAAAAGCCCGAGAGCACGAAGAAGAGGTCGACTCCGAATGAGCCGTACGTCGCCAGGTGCATCACCACTTTTTCAAAGCCATTGGTCGCCGGCATGTCGCCGATGAAATGGGTCAGCAACACCAGTCCGATCGCCAGGCCGCGGACTCCGTCGAGCGCCGGAAGGTGACCTTTGAACGGGCTCTTCACACCCCGGCCGCGCCGGACGGCCACGCCCCCACCCGCACCGCCATCTTGCTCGCCACGGTGATCGCCAGCGCGCAGCCCATCGAGCCGAAGTAGTTGCGGGTGCCCATGTCGCCGAAGCACTGATTGAGGTGGGCGATCACCATCGAGATCACCGTCAGGGCCGCGACCCGATCGATGGGAGCGGTGGCGAACCTGAAACTTCGGGCCGCGAGGAAGACGGCGCACACCAGGGGCGCGAACATTCCGAAGAACCCGAACATCCCTCCGATGGTCCACATCCAGAGAATCGTGTTGTGGGGGTGGAATTGGTACGTCGGCATCGCGACGCTGATGTCGGGCAGCTTCACCGGCTCGTCGAACTTGTGTCCGAAGCCGAGCGGAAGAATGGGGTTCTCGCTCCAGGTGTAGAGGACGTCGAAGTTCTCGATGTCGCGGTAGTCGGCGCCGGCCTGAGCCTGGTCGCCCTTGATGATCGACTTCACCAGCTGAGAGCCGAAGAACACCTTGCTCTCTTCCCCCGCGTTCCAACCGACGACGATGTACGCCAGGATCGCCGGTGAGAGGACCAGCAGGTTGCGCAGCAGAGTTCGCTTGGCGGAATTCCACGGCTGCATCAAGACGATGGTCAGAAAGCAGCCGCCGAGGCTCACGTAGGCGATGCGGCGGTCGTTGGCGAGCATCCCCCACGTCACCAGCGGCAACCACTTGAGCAGGTCCCGGTAGGTCTGCTTGGTCTTCTTCTCGAACATCCACGCGAACTGCATCGCCAGCAGCGGGACGAAGAGCAGCGTGTCCGAGTGAGAGGTCGTGTACTCGACCGGGAAGCCCGAGCCGCGCACGAAGTAGTAGAGGAAAAACAGTCCCACCAGGCTCTTCACGCAGGCGGCGGTGATCGCGACCCGGGCCATCTGGCGCAGGTCGGCCGCCTTGCACGGAAAGGCGTAGAGCATCAGGAACGCGAACATCGGCAGCAGCAGCAGCTGTCGCAGCTGCCACAGCGATTCGTTGAAGTCCCCCTGTCGCGGAAGCGCCATCGCCAACCCGTCGGCGTTGACCACCGCGACTTCGGTGTTGACCCCCCAGATGTCCAACGCGACGACGGTCAGAACCTGAAGCACCAGCAGCGCGCTCAGCGTTCGCACCGAGGCGCTCTTTTCGTCGATCTTCGATCGGGTCGCGCGCCGGTAGAGCGCGATCAAGATCAACATCAAGGCGGTGAAGTCGAGGCCCGGGACCCGCAGCGCGCTGATCCCGGTGATCGCCGAGAGGTTCAAGAAGAGGAACTGGCCGATCGGGTAGAACGGCGAATTCCACATGTTCGACTGGGGTGATTCGGGCAGGTAGTCCGCAATCCACATCAAGAAGAGCAGGCAGAGCACCGTGGTCTTCATCGGCAGTTTCCAGATCGCGACCATCACCACCAGCCCCAGCGGGGCGGCGAGGGCGAGCACGAACTTTCCATTGCCGGCGACCACCACGAAGGCGGCGAAGAACGCGCCGAGGATCAGCGCGAGCACGAACATGAAGCTCGACGACCCCGGCTTGCGCATCGTGGCGACGGCGGCGTTCACGGCTTTTCCTCGACCGCAGGCGGAACCACGACCTCGCCCTCGCGCGCGGTTCGAACCCACTCGCCCTTCTTGTCGCTTGATCCGAAGAAGATCAGCTTCACTTTCCACACCATGTAGATCGGCGCCCAGGCCAGATCGAGCAGCCCACGCGCCCCGACCTTCGAAAGCATCCACCCGCGCAGCACGTACAAACAGAGGATCAGGCAGCACAGGGCGAACGGGTAGACGGCCACCCACGAATAGCTCTCTTCCGCGGCATCGAAGAGCGCGATCGCCAACCCCAGAAAAGCCGGAGCGACGATCCACGTCAACGGCGGCACCAGCACGTCGGCGGCCATGTCGAGCAGCAGCAGGCTTTGTTTCGCCAGCCCATCGCGCAGCAGGGGAAGCCCGTACTGCTTCATCAATTGAAGCCGGCCCCCTTCCCACCGACGGCGCTGAGACCGGCTGGCCTTCTCACTGGAAACCATCTCGCCGAGCACCTGGGCTTCGTGCGCGTACCAGACCCGATGGCCGGCCCGGGCGATTCGAATTCCGTATTCCACGTCTTCCACCACCGAGAACGCGTCGTGCGGCACTTCGCGAATCAGCGGGTGCGAGAAGCACATTCCGTTGCCGCGCAGGCCGCAGGAAACCCCCAGCCGCTCTCGCGCGAGGCTGCGCACCCCGTGAAAGACCGCGAACGCGATCGACATCAACCGGGTGCGCCAGCTGCTCTTTTCTTCCAGCACTCCGTAGTGGGCCTGGGCGGCGAAGGCCCCGGCTTCCAGTCGGGCGGCGAAGGCCTGAAGCAGATTCTTCGAGACGAGGGTATCGGCGTCGACCACCACCACCGCGTCTGCCTGCTTGTCTTCCAGGCTGCGCAGGAAGGCGTGGTGCAGCGCGTAGCCTTTGCCCTTGTTCACGAGGTCGGTGCGCTCGAGCACGATCGCTCCGGCGTCGCGGGCCTTCTGGGCGGTGGCGTCTTTGCAATTGTCGGCCACCACCAGCACCCGGAACTTGTCTTTCGGCCAGTCGATGGCCAGCAGGTTGGTCACCGTGCGCGCGATGCCGAGCTCTTCGTTGTGCGATGGGACCACGAAGTCGAACCGCAGCCGGGCAGGCCCGTAGACCGGCGGAGGAAGCCTGGCGGACAGCAGCGTCAACAGCCCCAGGTACCCGACGGGGACGAGCAGCAGCAGCCCGGCAATCGTCAGGATTGTGTCGAGGAAGAACACGCGCCCCTTCGGCTACAGCTTGACCTGCGCGAGCAGCGGAATTTTCAGACGCTTCTCCACTTGCCAGCCCTCGATCACCTTGCCTCTGCGCAGGTCGAGCAGCGTGCTGGTGAGGAAGGAAAAGAGGAACCCCGCGAGCACTCCGGCGATCACGATCAGCGGGACGTTGGGCGAGATGGGATTGCGCGGGGTCTGCGCCGGGCTGACGACGGTGTAGCGGTACTTGAATGCAGCGCGTGCGGTGTCGAGCTCGATGCGGGCGGCATCGATGCGCATCAAGATGTCCTGGTAGCGCGAGGTGGCCATCCCCAGCTGCGCCCGGGCGACGGTGATCGCCGGGTCGTCGCGAAGATCCGGAGCGACTTCACTGAGCACCCGATCGACATCGCCGCCGCCGAAGTTGCGGGCTGCGAACGAGGTGGTCCCCGGCTCGACGGCGGCGTTCACGTCCCGGCCTCCGCGCGCTTTGTACTCTTCGATCAGCGCCAGCTCGTCGCGCTTGAGCGTCTCGATTTGAGGTGATTCTTTCTGCAGCGCGTCGATGCGCTGCTCGCTGTCGACCACCACCGGGTGATTGGCCGAGTACATCACCTTTTGTTCCGCCAGCTGCGCCTGCAGCTCGGTCAGTCGCCGGGCGCGAAACTCTTCGAGGTCGGCAATCGCGCGGCGTTTGGTGCGAATCTGAAACTTCAGCTGCGACAGCTCTTGCACCGGGGTCTCTTTCGCGTTGGCCGCCGGCAGCGGCTTGGGGCGGGGGGCAGGCGTCGCCGCAGCCACCGCAGCTTTTGCGTCCTTCTTCGTCTGGCTTTTGCGTTCGTCGGCGACCTTCTGCGCGTTGGTGATCGCCTCTTCAATCGCGGTCTGCGTCTCGGACGCGTGCATCTCGAGAATCGAGATCGTCTCGGAAATCGCCGACACCTCTGAAACATGGCGGGTCTCGAGAAAGTTTTGCTGCGCGGTCTCGACCAGCTGCCGGGCCATCGGGCCATCGGGCCAGTAGATGGCGATCACCACCGTGCCGTCGCCCGCGTAGACGTTGAAGCGCTTCTCGAGCGTGCCGACCATTCCGTCCATTCGCTGGTCTTCATTCGGCTTGCCGCCCAGCGCCTGCATCACGTCGTCTTTGAACTTCAGCACGGGGTGGCGGTGCGCGTCCCAGTGCTCGAGCAGCCGGGTCTGCTTCACCATCGCGACGAGGTTGTCTCGCGCCATCACCGTTTCCTGCGCCGCGCGGGTCGGGCCGTCCATGTCCGAGTTGTTGCTGCGGTGCGGATTTCCCAGCGACGCCATCAGGGTGTTGCGGTTGGCGAGCAGCTTCGATTGCGACTCGTATTTCTTCGGGAAGACCCAGACGAGGAAGACGGCCATTCCGAAGACAGTCAAGCCGGAAAGGATTCCAGCGAAGCGGTGGCGGCCCAGGCTTCGCCAGATGAAGCCGAACCACATTTTGAGCCCGGCGTAGTCGAACAGGTCGGCGTCAGCAGGCTCGGACGGGTATTGAGGGTCGGGGTGAAGCGGAGTGGGAACTTTCGTCATGTCAGTCGTGAACCGTTTTCGAGAGGAGTTCGACCGGGCTGCGGCCAACAATCAGAGTGAAATAGATGACCACCACCGCCAACCAATAGATGAAGTTGTAGACGAAGAAGCCGGTCAGCGTGCGGCGAAGACCGACGCCGGGGTGTCGAGCATGCGAGAACCGGACCGGGATCCAGATCATCATGATCAAAATTGAGAGCAACAGCAGTTTTGCCACGCGGGCACCTTACCAAACTGTGGATTTACGAATCGATTCGCGACAGATACTCGAGGCCATGGTTCGACGCCTTCGCTCCGTCTTCCGTGGGTTGTTTTGCGTGATGCTGGTTGCGTGCCGAGACCCCTCGCACGCCGCCGAGCCCAAAGCCACCGGGACCGCGGCTCCACGGGTGATCGAGGTGCTGTACAGCGGGCAGCTGCAGAACGGGTGGCTGGACTACGGCTGGTCTCCGCGGACCGTGGGAACAGGCCCGGCGCAGGTGGATCTGACGAACTACGGGGGGTGGATTCTAGGCAAGCCCGGAAAAAAGCAGGGGTTTGGTGGGCTGCGGTTCAAGGTGGGCTCGGCCGACGCTGCGGACCTCGAGATTCGCATCGAAGGGCAGGGCAGCTTTCCCAAGCTTGCGCTGGTGAGCTTCGAGCCGATTTCCGAGGCGGGGGGCTGGCGCGAATATTTCCTTCCGATGGGCATGCTCAACCCCCGGGGCAGCGACTTCGAGCAGGTCGTCTTTCAGGGGAAGCGAAAGGGGAAGTTCGAGGGGGCGCGAATCGACCAGGTGGGGCTGACCGCCCCGGTCGAAGGAGGCGCGGTCGCGGGCGGCCCCACGGTCGCCGTAAAGCTTGCGGTCGATTGCGCGGGCAAAACGCGGCCGATTTCTCCTTTCATCTACGGCATCGCCTACGACCATCAGCGCTCGGACGACGACGCGGCGCTCGACCTGGGGGCCACGATTCGGCGCTGGGGGGGAAACCACACCAGCCGGTACAACTGGCAGCTGGGCAACGCCTGGAACACGGCCAACGATTACTTCTACATGAACGTCAATCTCACCGGGAAGAAGGACTACTCGTACGAGACGTTCTTCCAGCAGCAACAGAAGTGGGATCTGCGAACCGCGCTGACGATTCCGCTGCTGGGTTGGGTCGCCAAAGACACCGAGTCTCTCGCGTTTTCAAAGGCGGCTTTCCCGCGGCAGGAACGGTTTGCTCCCGAAAATGAGCTGGCCGGCAATGGCAACTCGCTCGATGGAAAACCGATTGATCCGCCCCCGCCGACGACCACGTCGGTGGCCGCCCCGCCGGAATTCATGGGCAAGTGGGTCGAGGCGATTCGCCTCAAGGACAAGGAAACCGGGCGCGGGCGCGCAGTGAATCTGTACTTCCTCGACAACGAGCCGGCGCTGTGGAGCCACACCCACCGCGACGTACACCCCGCTCCGCTGACCTATGACGAGCTGTGGGACCGGACGGTGAAGTACGCCCGGGCGATTCGCAAAGCCGACCCGGACGCGGTGATTGCCGGCCCGTCGGAATGGGGGTGGACGAACTTCTTCAACTCGGCCGCCGACTCGACGACCGGCAAGACTTTCCTTCGACCCGACCGCCGCAAGCACGACGACCTGCCGATCGTGGCGTGGTGGCTGAAGAAGGCGGCCGAGCACGAGAAGAAGACCGGCGAGCGGCTGGTCGACGTCTTTGACCTCCACTTCTATCCCCAGCAAAACGACCTGGGCCTGGGCTCGACGGGGAAGATCGACGCGGCGACCAGCGCGCTGCGAATCCGTTCGGCGCGGGGCCTGTGGGATCCCACCTACAAAGACGAGTCGTGGATCAACGACACCGTGATGCTGCTGCCGCGGATGCAGGGGTGGATTGACCAGTACTACCCGGGCCGCGGAATCAGCATCGGGGAATACAACTTCGGAGCCGACCTGCATGCCTCGGGGGGGCTGGCCCAGGCCGAAGCGCTCGGTCGGTTCGGGCAAGGGGGAGTGCAGTACGCGTTCGTCTGGTATTGGCCGCCGAAGGGCAGCGCCTCGGCCCAGGGGTTCAAGGCGTTCCGGAACTTCGACGGGAAGGGGGCCCGGTTCCTCGACACCTCGGTGCCGACGAAGATGAGCGGCGCGGTCTCGCTGTTCGCTTCGCGCGACAGCACCGGGGAAAAGATGGTCCTCATCGCGCTCAATGCGGATCCCACCCAAAGCGCGGCAAGCGAGATCAAGCTCAACGGCTGCGGGGCCGTCACCGTGCAACGGGTCTTTCAGACCACCTTCGGACAACGCGGGCTCGAGCCGGTGAAGGTCGCGAAGATCGACAACGCGGTGCTGCCTCCGTATTCGATTACCGTCTTCGAGCTCACCGCGGCGCCGCCGGGGAAAGCGAAGTGAAGGTGCTGATGGCGATGCCGTTTTCTCCGGTACCCCCGGACTTCGGCGGAGCGCTGCGCGTCTACCATCTGCTTCGCCAGGTCGCGCGGCGCCACGAGGTGACGGTGCTCACCTACGGCACGCCTGAAGATGCGGGGCGAATTCGCAGCGAGTTCGACCTGCGCGAAGTTCGAGTGGTGGCTCCGACCTGGAAAGCGTCCCGTCGGCGCGCCGGCCAGGTGTTCTCGAGCTTCACCCGCCACAGCTTCTTTCAAGCGTCCGTGACCGCTTCGGCCTTTCAGGACGAGCTCGACGCGCTGCTGAAGGACGAACAGTTCGACGTGGTGCAGACCGAGTTTTCGCACCTGGGCCCGTTTGAGCTCAAGACCCGCGCGCTGAAGATCCTCGATACGCACAACGTGGAATACGACAACTTTCGGCGCATGTTTCAGAGCACTCCGTGGGGAATCAAGAAGCTCCACTACGGGCTCGAGTTCAAGAAGATGAAGGCCGACGAGCTGGCCTGGTGCCGGCTGCAGGACCTGGTGTTGACCACCTCGGAACGGGACAAAGAGCTGTTCAGCCAGGATCTTCAGACCCCGATTCACGTCATCCCCAACGGAATGGACGGCGAGTACTTCATCCCCCGAAGTGACGTGACGCCCGAAGAGCACTCGCTGGTCTTCACCGGAATGATGGCCTACGTGCCGAACCACGACGGGATCACCTGGTTTCTCGACGAGGTGTTGCCGCTGATTCAGGCGAAGGTTCCGAAGGTGAAGCTGTACGTGGTGGGCAAGAGCCCGCCTGAGGAAATCACCCGACGGGCGAGCCCGAATGTGGTCGTCACCGGCACCGTGCCCGACGTGCGGCCCTACGTCTGGCGCTCGAGCGTCTACGTGGTGCCGCTGCGCATGGGCGGCGGGACTCGGCTGAAAGTCGCCGAGGCGCTGTCGATGAAGAAGCCCATGGTCTCGACCCGCATCGGCTGCGAAGGCATCGACTTGCAAGACGGGAAGAGCGTGCTGATGGCCGATTCGCCCAGAGATTTTGCCGACGCGGTGGTGCGCTTGTTGGGCGATGCGAAGCTGCGCACGGTGCTGGCCGAGAACGGAGCCAGGGTCGCTCAACAGAAATACGATTGGAACGTGATCGGCCAGAGCCTCGAAGCGCTGTACCCACAGGCGCGCTGACGCTCGAACGTGGTTTGATCGAAGCCATGAACTTCGATCGGCCCGATTCGGAAATCGATGCCTGGCTGGAAGGGTTCCGCTCGCAAATAGACGAGCTTGGATCCGAGGCTGCGGGCGAGGTGATGCGCTCGGGAAAGCTGCGTGGGGGCGATCTGGTGGACGCCCTCGAAGCGTGTGCGCGTGAAGGAGGCAAGGCCTGCACCCAGCTGCTGGACGAAGGGGCCACCGTGCCGTCGTGGGTCGACTTCGAACAGATGAAGTCGGGCTCGCGGCTCGGGCTGCGCACGCCGGTACAGTCGGGGCTCGCATTAGTGTTGGGCAGCCTGGTCGAAAGCTACGCGTCGGCGAAGGGCGCGAAGGTGCTGATCCGCGGAGGCCGACTGGAATCGCAGGTGATTGCACGGCTGCGCGACACCACGAGTTTCGTGCTCCAGGTCGCGAGCGCCCGCGGACCCCGGCCGGGCACCCCGGCCCATCGCCACATCGTTCGAACTCGAATGGTGCACGCCTTTGTTCGCCACGGGGTGCTCAAGCGAAACGACTGGCGCGAGGAATGGGGCAAGCCCATCAACCAGGAAGACTACGCGAGCACCTTGCTGGCCTTCTGCCACGTGTACTTGAGGTGCATGCACGCGCTGGGCGTCTTCGTCACCGACGAGGAAGAGCGCTCGGTTCACCACCTGTATCGCTGGGTCGGTCAGGTGATGGGGGTCGCGCCCGAGCTGCTCTCGGCGACCCGGGAAGAAGAACGGCTGCTCTACCAGCACATCACCCGTCGCCAGCTTCACCCCGATGACGACAGCCGGGTGCTGGCGCACGCGCTGATTTCCGCCCTGGCGGGACGCGGGCCCCTGTTTCTTCCCGCGGCGGCGCTCGAAGGGTTGAGCCGGCAGATGCTGGGCGACTGCCTGGCCGACGGGCTGGGCTTCAGCCGCTCGGGCCGGTGGACCCGCGTGGGCCGGGTGCTGCCGGTGGCGAGCCGGGTGCAGCGGGTGGCCGAGCGGCTGCCCGGAATGTTGCCCCGCCTCGAATCGATGGGCGAGCGCGTCGCGCGGCTGATCTTCACCCGCGGGTTAAACCCGTAAGCTACTTCTTCTTTTTCACCACCCGCGCGAGCGCGATCGCTTCCCAGAATTGGGCCCGGGCGGTGCGGGCGGGCCACTGTCCATCGAGTGCCTGCCGGGCTTCGAGCAGACGGCGGGCCGCAGCCAGCAGCGGCAGGGCCTCGGTGTTGTTCCCCAGCGCCAGTTGGCACACGCCCAGCTCGAGGCGCGCGAGCTCGGAAGTCGCACCTTCCGGACCTTGCGCCAGCACCCGGGCCGCAACGTCTCGGGCTTGAAGCACCGCTCCGGCCTCGCGCGCGAGCCGCGCGAGGTGAAGACGGACCAGCCCCGAGCCCGGCTGCGAGGCGAGCCGAAGCTCGGAAAGCTCGAGCAGGCGTTGGGCGCTGCGAGGGTGGGCGGGAAGCTGCTCGAGGCCATCGGCCACCCCCAGCAGCGTCGGCACCACCGGTTCGCGCGCCTGACTCAACGCGGTCAACGCAATCTCGAACTCGCGCTCGAAGTCCGGGGCCTTGCGCGCGCGCTCGGCGAGCACCACGCAGTGCAGGGCATGGTTTGCCCCCAGCAGCGCATCGAGGACATCGAGCCGGGTGAACGCTTCGGCCTGGGGCGCCATTCGCAGCTGGGCCAATTGCAGCGTGGCGTTGAGCTCTTTGCGCTGCGGAAACCGCTGCACCAGGTCCGACGCGTAGGCGGCCCACATCAGCCCTTCATCGGTGCGTCCCTGGCGAACGCCGACGATGCGGGCCAGGCAGACCCAGGCGGCGGCCCGCGATTCGTCGGTGGCCCCTTCGGCTGCGCGCGCGGCCAGATGCAGCGTCTGTTCGGCGAGCTTCAGCTCTCCCAGTCGCTCGTAGCTCAGCCCCTTCAAGCGCAGCGCGGCGCTTCGAAGCTCGGGGCTGGCCTGGGCCCGCGCCTCCTTCTCGGCGGCGTCGGCCAGCCCTTGCACCTCGAGCCAAGCCCCGTCGAGCCACGCCCGGTTCGCGAGCGCCACCGCCCGTCGGGCCGGCGCCAACTGTTGGTAGACGTCGAACGCAGTCGCCGCGTCGGTCGAAAGACAAGCTTCCGGAGGAGCGGCCTCGTCGAGCAGCTGTCGGCCTTCGGACGAGCCTTCGCTGAGGGCGGTCGACGCCTCGAGAAATTCCCGTTGCCGTTCCGAAAGACACTGTTGCTCGCGAAGCAGCTGTTCGCCCGGCGCGTTGGCCGCAAAATCGGAACAGACCCGCCGGGCGGTGGCCGAAAGACCGTCGAGCCAGGTGTCCATCTGCGAGAGCACCCCGTCGGGATCTGCGCCCAGCTGGGCCAGGGTCCGGGCGCGCTGGGTCTGATGCCACTGCTCAGAGATCTCGACCTGCTTGGGCGCGCACCCCAACGCGGATCGCGGCTTGAGCACCGCGGCTCCGACCGAGGCGCTGGCGATCACCGACAGCGAGGCGATGATCGCGAGCATTCGCCGGTCGGCGGGAAGGCGGAACTTCAGCTGCCGCATCAATTCGCCCATCGAAGCAAACCGATGCTCGGGCAGGTCCTGCATTCCGCGCTTGAGCAGCGGCAGCAGCGCGCGGGGAAGATCGATCTTCGTGGCCGGCGCCGCGTACTGCTGCCGTTGGATTCGCAGCAGCTGCCCTTCGTCGCATGCGGCCCCGAAGGGCAGGGTGGAATGAAGGGCCTCGTACAGGGCGACGCAGAAGCTGAATTGGTCGCTGCGCGCATCGGTGCGGTAGCCCAACAGCTGCTCGGGCGACATGAAGCCGGGGGTTCCGGCCACGGTGGTGAGCGCTCCCGAGGCCGTCGGCGGAGGCTTGAGCATCGTGTTCCGAGCGATTCCGAAGTCGAGCAGCTGAACCCGCCCGTCCTGCCGAAGGATGACGTTGGTAGGCTTGAAGTCGCGGTGGACCAGTCCGGCGAGGTGCGCGGCGTGCAGCCCCCGACCTGCCTGCAGAAACACCTCGAGCACTTCGCGCCAGGTGCGCAGCTTCGCTTTCAGCCACCGCTCGAGCGTCAGCCCGTCGGCGTATTCCAGTGCGAGGTACGCCCGGCCGTTCTCTTCCCCGACCTCGTGCACCGCCACGACGTTGGGGTGATTGAGTCGAGCCAGCGCCCGCGCTTCGCTCAGCAGTTGTTCCCGGCTGCTCTGTTCCAGCCCCGGAAAGAGCAACTTGAGCGCGATCTTCCGGTCGAGGGTCGGGTCGAAGGCTGCGTAGACCTCGCCCATTCCTCCCGTGCCGAGCAGCTCGAGCAGGACGTAGCGGCCGACTTTTTTGGGTGGAGGCGGAGGGGCCCGCATTCCCGGCGGGGTGGGGGAATTCTGGCCGCGATCGGGGATGGTTTCGTCAGCCATTCGTGCGTGAGGCTACCGGTTCTAAGGGGGCAATGTGCCTCACCGTGGCGCGGCCGCGAACACAACCTGATGATCAGTGGTGGGTGCAGAGGCGACAAGTACGGCCCAGCTGATGCAGCCGTCCGAACCGAACGCAGCACCTACTCCGGAGGCTCAGATGATCAACGACCCATCGACGTACGTTCCTGAAGCGGTTGGACTCGCAGCCGAGACCGCAGACCGTCTCAGCAAGTCAGCTCACGATGCGAAGGATGTTGCCGCCGAGGCTTCCCGCCGGGCCCAGGTGGAATTCAAGAAGGTCCGCGAAGAGCTGGCGCGCGTCGCCGCGAGGACCGAAGCGCTGGCGAGGGCAAATCCGTGGGCGAGCGCGGGCACGATGCTCGGGGTGGGAATCGTCCTGGGCGCAGTCGGCTACCGGCTGTTCACTCCGAAGCCGACGCTGGGTCGGATGCTGGGCGTCAGCGGTTTGCCCGAGTCTGCCCGCAGCGAATTCAAGCGGCAGCTGAAGGCGCTCAAAAAGCTCTTCTAGGAAGTTTCACTGTCCTGCGTCGGCTGCCGGTGCCTTCACCGGGCGGCAGTCGGCGTCGAGCAGCTCGGGGCGATATTCGAAGTGCATCGTGTCGTAGTGAAGCCACCGACCGCCCCAGATGAACCCTTCGGCTTCGAAGGCATCCACCACCGACTGGGGCACCTTGTTTCTCCATTTCAGCGGGAGCTTCGGCCTCTGCCAGCGCCAGTAGTACCCGCGCTCGACGTTGAGGTCGATGGCAATTCCCCAGGCATGGGTCGACAGGCTCTTGCTTCGAGCGATGGTTCGCCACTGCCAGGTGCCCCCAATCTGGGTGAAGAAGGGGAGCAGCTTCGGGTTTTCTTTCGCCGCAGCTTCCAGACGCGCAACGACCCGCTCGAGTGCGGGCACGGCGCGTTGGTGAAACGCGTAGCGAACGCCGAAAAACCGAATCTTTCCGAGCTGCTCGGTGACCTCTTTTCGGTTGGCTCCGTAGGTGGCGTAGAACAAAGGCTCGACCCGCCTTCGGCCCGGATCTTCGATGTCTCCTTCGCCGTGCACCGGGACGATCTGCCCGGTGAGGTAGGGCACGGTGAACAGTTCCTCGAGGTCCGGATCTTCGAGCGTCTCTTCCGCGCTCTTGGTGCGACGATCGTCCCACGCCAGGGTTCCTGCATCGGGAAGTTGCCACGCCCAGCCTCCGTCCAGCTGTACCGGCTTGCCCACGTAGTACTTGCCCAGGCAGGCCAGCCCCGACGGAATCTCAACGTCGCCTTTGATCCGGCGAAGGCTGCTCGCGTCATCGACGGCCATCAACAGAAGAAGGACGGGCAGCACGTGCGACGGGAGATTACCCCGCCGCAACCGTCGCGGTGATGATGACTGCCGGAGTTCGAAGCCCGGCCGTGCGTGCGCTGTTGAGGACCTGAAGACCGGTCATCCTCGAGGTCTTTTGCGATCGCGATCAGGATCTCGTCTGCGTGATCTCGCAGCTCTGAGATGTTCATCGACTCGGGGCTGGAAGCAGGTTTCTTCATAGGAACGCTCGCGGCTGCCGCGTTAAGAGGCCCAATGCCCACCACGCTCTACTTAAAGAAGGGTTGAACCGGCTGCACCAAAGCGCGGGAGTTTCTCGCGCAAAAAAAACACGACGTGACCGAACGCGATCTGGTCAAGCAACCGCTGACCGCCCCCGAGCTGAAGGCGCTCGCCAAACGACTGGGAGGAATTCGCCACCTGGTCGGCCCGAAGCGGGTGGCTGAAACCGCGGCGCTCACCGACGCTCAGCTGGTCGAGCACCTGGTGGCGAACCCCGGGCACGTGCGCCGGCCGCTGATCGACACCGGGAAGGTCCTCACCGCGGGCTTCAAAGCAGACGCGCGTGAAGCGTTGGGTGGCTGAAAAGGGCCTACTCGATCACCACCAGCTTGCTCCCGTTCTCGACCGTGGTTCCCTCGACCGCGGTGACCTCGGTGACCTTGCCGGCTTTCGGGGCCTTGAGCTCGTTTTCCATCTTCATCGCCTCGACCACCACGACGCTCTGGCCTTCGGTCACGTCGTCTCCGACTTTGACGAACACCTTCACCACCTTGCCCGGCATCGGCGAGGTGAGGGTCTGCTTGCCTTCGACGGTGAAGATCGCAGTCGCCTCGCGAAGCCGCGCCCGCCGTTCGTCCACGATGTCGACGGTGGTCAACTGCCCCTTGAGCATCACCGCCACTTCGTCGCCCCGTTCTTCGAACTCGAAGGCATGGCTGTCTCCATCGAGCAGCATCGAGACCGCGCCATGCGGCAGCGAGAGCGCTTCGAGCTGATGGCGCACTCCGTCCATCGTCACCGCGTAGACCCCTTCGGAAAGCTTCTCGACCAGCAGCTCTCTTTTGCTCGCGAGAGCGGGCGGGGTGCCGGTGCTGCCCGCCCGCGGTTTGACGGCGGCGAGGTATTTGGTGGTGCGAGCCATTACGCGCGCCTCCCGAAGCTCTTCGCGTTCCAGCGTGAGCCGGTTTTCCCCGGGTGCGACGACGCGGGCAGAGTCCGGGCCTGCTTCTCCGAGCGCTGGTGGGCGTAGACCGCAGCAGCCATCACCGCTGCGTCGGTGAGCTTCGCGTCTTCGGTGCCCAGCAATTCCTGGTGCGAACGACCCAGAAAGCCGGTGTCGTAGTCGCCCTTGACGAAGTCCGGGTGGGCGCAGATCGCCTCGAGGTAGCGCAGGTTGGTGGTGATGCCCTTGAC
>JAYVCD010000354.1:0-29444 GCA_043750125.1 Archangiaceae bacterium
CGCGGAAGCGATCGGATTTGCTGCGGGATCTGCGGCGCGGCGCAGGACTCTCAGCGACGCTGCGCTCGGAAATCACCCGGATTTTCCGGACAAGCTGTAACTAGAAGACGCTGGTTCGGCTGCGCAGCATCGAGGTCAGCATGCCTTCGATCGCCTCGCGGGCGCGGTTATTGGTGTGAGCGACCCACGCCAGATCGTGCTCGGCATCGTCCGGGGCCTGCGAGAGGTCAATGGGCGGCCCGAACCGAATGTGCCACTTCGCCGGAAGGGGCGGCACGGTGATCGGCAGGTAGGGCATTCCCAGAATCCGTGCAGGAAGCCGCGCCAGCAGCGGCATCGATTCTTCGGCGCCCACGATCGCCACCGGCACGATCGGCACCTTCAGGCGCACCGCGAGCTTCACGTAGCCGCCGCGCCCAAAGCGCTTGAGCTGGTAGCGCTCGCCAAAGCTCTTCGAGATTCCCTGGATTCCTTCGGGGAAGACCACCACCGGCAGCTTCTCTTCGAGCAGCCGGGTCGCGTTCTCGGGGTTGGCGCGCACCGCACCGAGGCGGTTGGCGAGCACTCCGACGAACGGGGCATGGAACACCTGGTCTTCCATCAACCAACGCGCGTCCGGAAGATCTGCGCGTTCCCGCCGCAGCGCCAGATGGAGCATCGGCCCATCGAGCGGCAGGGCGCCTGAGTGGTTGGCGACGAGAATCGCAGCTCCGGCCGGAACGTGATCCGCGCCTTCGACCGTGACCCGGAAATACTTGTCGTAGAGAAAGTCGGCCAGCGGCTCGAGCGACCGGGTGAGCGAGAGATCTTTGCCCCATAGGTCGAGCTCGGTCGAACCGCTGATTCCCAGCGCGGTGCGGGCAGCGTTGAAGATTCCGGTGGCGGCGCCGGCCAGCGGGCGGACGATGCTTCCGGTGAAGAGTTCGCGTGCGACGCCCAGCGCCAGCACCGGCCGGCTGGCCCGCGGCACCGCCGAGATTTCCCGATCGCTCATCGGGACATCGGGCCCGGACTGCTCGACCGTTTCGATCTCTGGCGCGCGCTTTCGGGTGGGCGGGCGGACCTCGACCGCATCGGGCGAGCCGCTGTGGAGAATCGTCGGGGGCCCCTCTGGCGGTCCGAGCTCACTCTTCACCACCGACTTCAGCTCGGGAGTGTTGGGGTGGGCGAGAAAGTCTTTGATCCGGTGGGGAGGCTGACCCAGCCGGGCCATCTCGGGCGAGTCGGGGTGCGCGGTCGCGATCCCGTCGACCAACACGATCATCTGCGGCGAGCCGGAATGGGACGTGGGCTCCCACGCGCTCAGCCTTTCGGGAGGGCTGCCCAGCAGCGGCGCGCTGGGCGGGGGCGGGGCCACCGCGTCTTTCGGCGCCCCCTTGCTCATCATCTGACGCACGCTTTGACCCGCCGGCTTGTTCTTCCCCGCGGCTTTGGGCCAATCGCGCTGACCTGAAACCGGCGCCGCCTGCAGCGCGGCCGCCGGGCGCGGAGGCAGCCGGGGCTTCGCGTCGGGAATCGGCTTCGGCTCGGGGGTGATCGGCGCAGGCCGGGGGGCCCCTTCGATCACCGTCTCGGGGCGCACCGGCGCACCGCGCAAGAACGGATCATTTCCAAGGACTCCCTTTGCCATTACGAAGCCCTCCTTACTGCGGCAATCGCGTCGCTCGCCTGCCACTTCGGCATGAACTGAAGCTCACGCGCCGCTCGGGTCCCGTCAGCAACCCAGCTGTAGTGCAAATAGTCCATCAACGGGGGCAGGGCGGTGGGGGCCCCCAGGGCGTCGAGCGCGCGCATCGCGTTGATCAAAATAGTTCGGGGAAGGGGCACCGCCTGTCCTCCCGAAAGCCTCACTACCGCCGAAAGGGGCAGCACGCCCTCGGCGGCGACGTTGAAGGCTCCAGTCGCTTGGCTGAACAGCGCGGTGTGGAGCGCATCGGCGGCGTCCTCTTCGTGCAGCACCTGCCACAGCGGGTCAAAGCCGAGCAAGGTGGGCACCACCCGCGTTCGCAGCCAACGGGTGATCGGGTTGTCCGAGGTGGGCCCCACGATCGGAGCAAAACGCAGCACCAGCACCTGCATTCGGGGGTGCGCGGCGCGGAAGATCTGCAGCTGATTCTCGACCTCGACCTTGTCGTTGACGAAGCGGCTGCCCGGGCACCCCGCGAGCAGCGCCGCTTCGGTGATCAACGCCGGCGCATTGGCCCGGGCTCCGTACAGCGCCGTCAGCGAAGGAAAGATCAACCGCTTCAGGCCCAGCGCCGCTGCGGCGGCGAGGACGTGCATCGAGCCAATCACCTCGAGCTCGTGGGCGAAGGCCGCGCTGCGCACCCGGGAACTGATGAACGCCAGGTGGTAGAGCGCCTGCACCTTCGTCTCGGTCAGCGCCGCCGCCAGCTCATTTTCAATTCCTGGCCGGGTGAGGTCGACCCGCCGAAACTCGACCTTGCTCATGGGCACCGGGGCCGCGACATCGAGGGCGATCACCTTTTCGACCCGCGGATCTTCAGCCAGCCGAGGCAGCAACAGGCGGCCCAGATCTCCGGTCGCACCCGTGACTCCCACCACCAGGCCTTTGGCGGGCCGGGTCGAAGCGTTCTTGCTTTTTGACTTGTCGCTCCCCACCATTGCCCCGCGCATGTACCCCAATCGTCCGGGCCTTGAAAGGCGTTGGGCAGCACTGGCGCTGTTGCTGCTGGCGCCGACGGCGTGGGCCCACGACGCGGACATCATCTACGCGACGCTCACCGAGCAGCCGGGGGGCAGCCTGGAAGAGAAGGTCACCCTCACCGCCAGCACCCTGAGCCAGCTGGCGCCCATCGACGCGGACAAAGACGGCGCGCTGTCCCAGGCCGATCTCGACGCACGCTCGAGCGCAATCGCCGCGGGCGTGTGGGAGCAGATCCCGCTCGAGGCGGCGGCCCCATGCCTGCGCAGCGCCGAGCACGCGGTCTTGCGCGAAGGCTTTGTCGAGCTGTCGGCCCACTTCGTCTGCCCCCCGGGGCCGCTGAGTCAGGACTTCCGGATCTTGCGAACACTCACGTCCAACTACCGGGTGGTGCTCGGCAGCCAATTGGACGGCCAGACGGGGCAGGTGTTTGCCCAGGGCAACGTGCAGCGGCTGCTGCTGCGCGCCGCGCCTGCCTCGGCCGATGCGGTCACTTCGGGTTTCGCGGCGGGAGCGCTGACTCCCTGGGTCGCTTTCGATGTCACGCTGCTGTTCTTGCTGTCGCTGCTGCTGGCCGGCTCGGTCGGGGCGGTCGCCGAACGCTGGCTGGTTCTGACCTTGAGCCTGGCGGTGGTCTCATTGACCCTGGGCGCCCTGGAGCTGCGGGTCCCCGAAATCGTCGGCGAAGCCATCGTCGCCACAGTCGGAGTTGCCTTTGCCTTTCTGGTCCTGGCGCGCGATCGGGCCCAGGCGCCGCTGATCGCGTTGGGGCTGTTGGCGATCGGTGAAAGCCTGCGCGAGAGCACGGGAGGATCCTTGCCATTTCAGGCGGGGCGCGCGGTCGGCCTGGGGCTGGTGGCCGGGGTGGGAGCCCCGATTTTGCGGATGATCGCCCGGCGTCCGGGCCTGAAGCGCGAGGCCACAGTGGCCCTTGCGTGCGCGTCATTGGCGGCGGTGGGATTTTCTCTCGTGCAAACCCTTCGCACTTTCTGATTACCTCTGCACCACCCCATGGCGCGCGAGTCCTACAACGATCTGATCATGCAGTTGGGCGACCTGGCGCGAGAGCGCCTGGCGAACAAGCCCAGCCCGCCACGAACGATGGCCCAGGTCTTCGCCGCCGAGGACGACGTGCTCGCGATTCGCGATGAGAAGACCGCGCTTGAGACCCAGCTCAACGAGGAAGACGGTCATTACCAGGACTTCCTCGACCAGCAGACAGCCGAGCGCATCGAGCAGCAGCAGATCGTCAAGAAGTGGAGGAAGGCGGTCGAGGGCATCGAGGCGCGCACCCGAGATCTCCGCAAGACCATCGCCACGTCCAAAGCGACGATGCGCTACGAGAAGGTCAGCCTCAAGCGGGCAGAGCGCAGGCACGTCGACCTCGAGCAGGCCGAGGCGCACGAGATCAAGAAGATCGCCCTCTCGAAAGAGAACTTGAAGAAGGTGCGGCTTCAGTTGATGCGCAAGCAGCGCAACATCGAAGACTCGGAATCCGAGTTCCTGCTCATCCTCACCCCCCGCCCCGGCCAGCCCGGAGCCCAGGGGATCCTCGCCCACAAGCGGTTGCTCGAGATGGAAGATGAGGCGGACGACCGCAAGGTCGACCACGAGGAAAAGATGAAGTCTCTCGACCTGGAGATTGGTGCCCGCGAAGAGGAAGAGAAGGACGCCGAAGTGGGGCTCGACGAGGGAATTTTCGCTCTTGGCGAAGAGTGCTACGCCGAGCGGATTGCGGACCCCGCGCTCTCGGCTTTCTACCCGCGCATCGACAAAGCCAGGTAGCCCACCGACCCACGCAAAAGCTGCAGGCGAAGACAGTGTGGCCACGGCTTGACGCCCGCTTTATCCCACGCCTAGGGTCCGCGCCCTTCGTCGCCAATTGTGGCGTTTGAGGTGCTTTTCGAGCGTTTTGCCCCCGCTCGAACCGGCAGTCGCGTGATCGGGGTGCAGTACGTCGAAGCAAGGAAATCTCTTACATATGCAGCAGAACTTGAACCAGCCGACAGGAATGGAAGCAGCAGACGAAGATTTCGCATCGATGTTCGAGGCGTCGCTCAAAGAGCGAGGCGCCGATGGTCTGCTGAAGGAAGGCGAGATCGTCAAAGGAACCATCGTTCAGGTGACCAAGGAGCACGCGGTCATCGACATTGGTTACAAATCCGAAGGTCAGATTCCGATCTCTGAATTCACCAACGCCAAGGGCGAAGTCACGGTGAAGGCGGGAGACCTGGTCGAGGTCCTCCTCGAGAGCCGCGAGAACGACACGGGCATGGTCGTCCTCTCGAAAGAGAAGGCCGACAAGATGCGGATCTGGGACGAGATCAGCGCCGCTTGCGAGCGGGACGAGATCGTCAAAGGCATCATCGTGGGCCGGGTGAAGGGCGGTCTGCAGGTGGACATCGGGGTCAAGGCGTTCCTCCCCGGCAGCCAGGTGGACATCCGCCCGGTTCGAAACCTCGACCAGTACCTGTCGAAGGAATTCGAGTTCAAGGTCATCAAGTTCAACAAGAAGCGCGGCAACATCGTGCTCTCTCGTCGCGTCCTGCTCGAGAAGCAGCGCGAAGAGCAGAAGAAAGAGACGCTCAAGAACCTCAAAGAAGGGGCCGTGATGAAGGGCCAGGTGAAGAACCTGACCGACTACGGCGCTTTCATCGACCTGGGCGGCATCGACGGTCTGTTGCACATCACCGACATGTCGTGGGGCCGCATCGGTCACCCGAGCGAGATGTTCAACGTCGGCGACGAAGTGCGGGTGGTGGTGTTGAAGTTCGACCCGACCGCAGAGCGCGTCTCGTTGGGCCTCAAGCAGATCCAGGAAGATCCGTGGCACCGCGCCGATGAGAAGTACCCGATCGGCACGCGCGTGAAGGGCAAGGTGGTCAGCCTCACCGACTACGGCGCGTTCATCGAGATCGAGCAGGGCGTCGAAGGCCTGGTGCACGTCTCGGAAATGTCGTGGACCAAGCGGGTCAAGCACCCTTCGAAGATGTTGGAGCAGGGCAAAGAGGTCGAGGCAGTGGTGCTCGACATCGACCCGAAGGCAAAGCGGATCGCGCTCGGAATGAAGCAGATCGAGCAGAACCCGTGGACGCTGCTCGAAGACAAGTACCCGATCGGCTCGGTCATCAAGGGCCAGGTTCGCAACGTCACCGACTTCGGCGTGTTCGTCGGCGTCGAGGAAGGAGTGGACGGTCTGGTGCACGTCTCGGACATCTCGTGGACTCAACGGATCAAGCACCCGGGCGAGCTCTACAAGAAGGGCGATGAAGTCGAAGCGGTGGTGCTCAACATCGATGTCGAGAACGAGCGCTTCTCGCTGGGCATCAAGCAGCTGACTCCCGATCCGTGGGACACGCTGCCTGAGCGCACTCCGGTCGGCAGCCGGGTGAAGGGCAAGATCACCAAGGTCACCGACTTTGGCGCCTTCGTCGAGATCGAGCCGGGCATCGAAGGCCTGGTGCACGTCTCGGAAATCAAAGACGAGCGGGTCGAGAATCCTCGCGACGTTCTGGCCGACGGCCAGGAAGTCGACGTGAAGATCATCGACATCAACAGCCAGGATCGCAAGATCGCCTTGTCGATCAAGGCGCTGCTCAACGAGGGCTCGGACGACTACCGCGAGTACCTGAAGAAGCAGGCCGAAGGCTCGCGCGCCCGCCTGGGCGACGTGATGGCCAGCAAGCTGAAGAAGTAGTCTTTTCTACCTCTTCGAAGAACAAGACGCCGGCTGCCCTCACGGGTGGTCGGCGTTTCGATTTTTCGAACCGGGCCGGCGCACCGTCCACCCTTAACCTTGAAATCGGTAGGGTTTGCGGCGAGAAGACGGGCCGTTACTACCAGTCCGAGGAGATTTGCCATGGCCCGCGACGTCGTCATTGTTGGAGCTGCCCGCACCCCGATCGGTGCTTTCCAGGGAGCCCTGTCCTCGCTCACCGCTCCGCAATTGGGCGCGGTCGCAATCAAGGCCGCGCTCGAGCGCAGCGGAGTCAGCCCCGCTGCGGTCGACCAGGTGGTGATGGGCAACGTGCTCCAGGCAGGCGTAGGCCAGGCTCCGGCGCGACAGGCCGCGCTCTACGGAGGCATTCCGCACAGCACCCCGTGCATCACGGTGAACAAGGTCTGTGGCTCGGGGCTGCAGGCGGTGGTGCAGGCGGCCCAGGCCATCGCCCTGGGCGACGCCGAAGTGGTGGTCGCGGGTGGAATGGAATCGATGAGCAACGCCCCCTACCTGAGCCACGCGTTTCGCGGCGGGGCGCGAATGGGGAACTCGGAATTCAAAGACGCGATGATCCTCGATGGCCTCTGGGACCCGTACGACAACGTCCACATGGGCACCTGCGCCGAGGCCTGCGCCGAATCGATGAAGATTTCACGGTCGGCCCAAGACGAGTACTCGGTCGAATCGACCCGGCGGGCGATCAAGGCGCAGCAAGACGGCGCGTTCAAAGCCGAGATCTGCCCGGTCAGCGTCGCGCAGAAGAAAGGCGAGCCGCTGGTGGTGAGCGAAGACGAAGGCCCGAAGAACGCCAAGCCGGAAAAGATTCCCTCGCTCAAGTCGGTGTTCAAGAAAGACGGCACAATCACCGCCGCCAATGCGTCGTCGATCAGCGACGGCGCGGCGGTGGTGGTGCTGATGAGCGCCGAACGCGCCAAGGCTGAAGGCCGCACGGTGCTGGCCCGAATCACCGGTCACGCCGCTGCCGCACGCAAGCCGATCGAGTTTCCGATCGCGCCGGCCGATGCGATCAACAAGCTGCTGACGAAGAGCAAAGTGAGCTCGGCCGAAGTCGACCTCTGGGAAATCAACGAGGCGTTCGCAGTGGTGGCCATCGCCAACAACATGCTGCTCAAGCTCGACACCTCGAAGGTGAACGTCCGCGGGGGCGCGGTGGTGCTGGGTCACCCGATCGGGGCCTCGGGCGCGCGGCTGCTGGTGACGCTGCTCCACGAGCTCAAAGATCTCGGGAAAAGGCGCGGCGTCGCGTCGCTCTGCATCGGAGGCGGCGAAGGCATCGCGCTGATGGTCGAGCGATGAACAAGGTCTTTGCGTCGGCCGCCGAGGCGGTGAAAGACATCGGCGATGGCTCGGTGCTGATGAGCGGCGGGTTTGGCTTGTGCGGCAACCCCGAGAATCTGATCGCCGCGCTGCACCAGAAGGGCGTCAAGGGCTTGACCCTCATCTCGAACAACTGTGGGACCACCGAGCTCGGCCTGGGCGTGCTGCTCAAAGCGAAGCAGGTGAAGAAGATGATCAGCAGCTATGTCGGCGAGAACAAGGAATTCGAGCGCCAGTACCTGTCGGGAGAGCTGGAAGTCGAGCTCAACCCGCAAGGGACGCTGGCCGAGCGGATTCGAGCCGGTGGCTGCGGAATTGGCGGCTTCTTCACCCCCACCGGAGTGGGGACGGTGATCGCCGATGGGAAAGAGACGCGGGTCATCAACGGCCGCGAGTACGTGCTCGAGCTGCCGTTGAAGGCCGACTTCGCGATCGTCCGCGCGTGGAAGGGCGACACCTTCGGCAACCTCATCTTCCGCAAGACGGCCCGCAACTTCTCGCCGCTGATGTGCATGGCGGCGAAGACGACGATCGCCGAGGTCGAGCACCTGGTGCCGGCCGGCGAGCTGGATCCCGACCAGATTCACCTGCCGTCGATCTTCGTCAAGCGGGTGGTGAAGAGCGTCGGGCTCAACAAGTGGATCGAAAAGAAGACCGTACGGAAGGCGAGCTGACATGCCCCTGACTCGAGAGCAGATCGCCGCACGCGTCGCCCAGGAGTTCAAAGACGGCTACTACGTCAACCTCGGCATTGGCCTTCCCACCCTTGTCGCCAACTACATTCCGAAGGGAATGGAAGTGATGCTGCAGTCCGAGAACGGGCTGCTCGGCATCGGGCCCTGGCCGGTCGATGGGCAGGAAGATGCCGACCAGATCAACGCCGGCAAAGAGACGGTCACCGTGGTGCCGGGCGCCTCTTTCTTCGATTCGGCGATGAGCTTCGGGATGATCCGGGGCGGTCACGTCGACATGGCGGTGCTCGGGGCGATGGAAGTCAGCGCCCAGGGGGACCTCGCCAACTGGACCATTCCCGGAAAGATGATCAAGGGCATGGGCGGAGCGATGGACCTGGCGATTGGGGCCAAGAAAGTCTTCGTCGCGATGGAACACGCGAACAAGGAAGGCGCCCCCAAGATCTTGAATTCCTGCGCGCTGCCGCTGACGGGCAAGAAGTGTGTCCACTTCATCGTCACCGACCTGGCGTTTCTCGAAGTCACCCCCGAAGGCCTGGTGCTGCGCGAGCTTGCCCCGGGAGAGAGCGTCGAATCGGTACAGAAGCTCACCCAGCCGAAGCTTCGGATTTCAAGCGATTTGAAGACGATCAAGGTCTGACGATGCGGACTTTCGACGAAGTGCTGGCCCACCTGCCGACGGTCGAGAAGAGCTCCACCCCCGGGCTGGGCTGGGCGTTGGCCCACTGCGCGCAGAGCCTCGAATTCTCGGTCACCGGGTTTCCGACCCAGAAGCCCGCCTGGTTCCAGCAGACCATCGGGCGGGTGGTGCTGGGGCGGTTCCTGAAAAAGGGGGCGATGTCCCACGACGTGGAAGCGGCGATTCCCGGCGCGGCCGACGTACCGCGTGACACTTCGGCGGCCGACGGAGCGCAACGGCTGCGGGCGGCAATCGCGCTTTTTCGGGGGCATTCGGGCCCGCTGGCGCCCCACGTCGTCTACGGAAAAGTCGACCGCGTCGGTTGCGAGTCGGTGCACTCAATGCACATCGCCAACCATCTCGCCTAGCGGGGCGACTCAACACGGGTATAGTTGAGAGGCCATGGCTGACAAGTTGGAGAAAAAGACTGGAGCGGCAAAGCGTCAGGCCGACCGGCTGCAGCACGAGCTCCTTGTCGCCTACCGGACGGTCGATGGCTTCATCACCGACTGGGCGGTCAATATTTCCCGCGGTGGAATGTTCATCAACACCCGCAACCCGCTCGCCCTGGGCAGCACCGTTCGGCTGATCATCTCGCTTCCGGACGCCGCCTTTCCCTTCGATCTCAACGGCAAAGTGATTCGCGTCAGCGAGTTCGACAACGTTCAGAATCAGGTTCCCGGAATGGGGATCGAGTTCGTCGATGTCGACGAAGAAAAGCAGGTCCGAATCGAGCGTTTCGTGGAGCGGCTGCGCAAAGAGCTCCCTGACGCCGAGGTCCCGCGCAAAGCCACCTAGTTTGGGTTTTGACGGGTTTTCCGTGCGGCAAGAAGAGCTGACCATCGAGCGCCTGGCCAAGTCGGGCGATGGCGTCGCGCACCTCGGGGGTCGCACCGTCTTCGTCGAAGGGGCGTTGCCGGGCGAAAAGGTCACTGCGAACGTCACCCAGGTCGGTCGGGTGCTGCGCGGAGAAGTCGTCGTTTTCCACGTTCAGAGCCCGGATCGCAGAGCTCCCGGTTGTGTGCTGGCCGATCGGTGTGGAGGCTGTGACTGGCTCCACGTGTCCGAAGCCGTGCAGCGCAGTGAGAAGGAAGAGATCTTGCTGTCCGCGCTCGAGCACCTGGGCGGGTTTGACCGTTCAGCCCTCAAGCTGCTTCCCACTCGCTTCGGCGCGAAGAGCCTCGGCTATCGACGGCGCGCCGTGCTGCATCCGGTGGGTTCCCGCTTCGGCTTTTTCGGGCGCGGCACCCACCAGAAGGTCGAGGTCGACACTTGTCCGGCGCTGACCCAGCCGCTGCAGTCGATGCCCGCGGCCCTGGCCTCGGCGCTGGGAAACGCGATCAAAGACGTGGACCAGGCGCACCTGCTCGAAGCGGAAGGCCAGGTGGCCGTCTCGCTGCACCTCAAAGGCCCCGTCAAGCCGAAGACCCGTCAGAAAGCAGAGGCGATCAGCCGCACCGGAATCGGCGTGGTCCTGGTGCCGAAAGCGGGGCAAAGCGAGAGCTTTGGAAAGGTCGAGCTGCCCGACGGAGAAGTGCGGGTTCGCCCCGACGGGTTCGCCCAGGCCAACGTGGAGGTCAACGCAATGCTGGTGGCCGCCGCGGTCGAAGCGCTGGCGCTCGAGGCTTCCCATTCGGTGCTCGAGCTGTACGCCGGAAATGGCAACTTCACCTTCGCGATCGCGCGGGGGGCGGCCCAGGTCCTGGCGGTCGAGTCTTCGCCGCTGTCCCTGCAGCTGGCGCAGAAGGCCGCGAGCGGAGTGGCCAACGTCCGCTTCGTTCAGGGCGACGCGCTGAAGATCATCGAGGGCCTGGGACGAGAGGGGCGGCAGTTCGATCGGATGCTGGTGGATCCCCCCCGAATGGGCGCGCTCGGGTTGGGTCGGCTTGCCGCCCGGTTGGATCCCACCCGCCTGGTCTACGTCGCGTGTGATCCCGCCGCGCTGGCCCGCGACGCCGAAGAGCTCGTCGCCCATGGCTTTCGGCCGGTGAGCCTGCAGCTGTTTGATCTGTTTCCCCAGACGCGTCATGTCGAAGCGGTGCTGGCGATGGAACGGTAAGGACCATGGACGCGCGGATCGTCGAATTTGCCGAAGTGCTGAGGCAGAACGGACTGAAGGTCGCGGTGTCCGAGACGCTCGATGCGGCGCGCGCGGCCTCCGAGCTGGGGCTGGCGGATCGCGATCAATTCCGGGCAGTGATGCGCGCGACGCTGTGCAAGCGGGAAGCAGACGTGGCGAGCTTTGATCGGGCGTTCGAGTTTTATTTCACCGGCGCGGCCCGCACGTTCGAGAGAATCGACGAGGCGCTCGCCCGGCGCATCGAGGAAGAAGGCCTGCTCGAGGGCGACGAGCTGAAGATGATTCTCTGGATGTTGCCCCAGCTGGCCGGGGGGATGTCGCCGATGGCACAGGCGGTTCTCAACGGCGATCGTGCGCAGCTGGCGCAGATCTTCCGGCAAGCCGCGCTGCAGCTCGACTTCGGGCGGATGCAGAGCTCACTACAGACCGGCTTCTTCACCCGGCGCATGCTGGTGGGCGCCGGGGTCGAGACGATGCGCTCAGATCTGGCCGCGCTCAACGGTGAGCTGGCCGCGCGCGGAGTCAGCCCGGGGGGGCTCGAGGTCGTCTCGCGGTACCTGAGCGAGGCGATGCGCAAGGTGGAAGATGCGGCCCGGGCCGAGGTCAGCCGCCAGGGCGACGCGCGGCTGAGCAAAGCTTCCGGGGGGCTCAACGATCGGGCGTTTCACACCCTCTCGCGGGCAGAGGTCGAAAAGGCCCAGAGCGCCGTTCGGGCGATGGCCGACAAGCTGAAAGCCCGGCTGGTTCGACGCGGGCGCAGCAAGCGCAAAGGCGCGCTTCACCCGTTGCGGACGCTGCGGAAGAATCTCACCGCTGGCGGCGTGCCGATGGTTCCGCACTTTCGCACCCGAAGGCCACAGCGCCCCGAGGTCGTCGTGTTGTGCGACGTCTCGGACTCGGTGGCCAACGCGTCCCGAATGATGCTGCTGTTCATGTACACGATGCAGGAGCTCTTCACCCGGGTGCGCAGCTTCGTCTTCGTCTCGGAGATTGGCGAAGTGACGAAGCTGTTCAAGGACACGTCGCCCGAAGAGGCGATTGATCTCGCCACCGCGGGAAAGGTGATCTCGGTCGCCAGCAACAGCAATTACGGAAACGCGCTGGCGAGCTTTTCCCGCGGCTACCTGGGGAGCATCTCGCGCCGCAGCACGGTGCTGGTGATCGGCGATGGTCGCAACAACTACAACCCCGCCAACGTCTGGGCGCTCGAGGACCTCAAGCGCAAGGCAAAGCGGGTGGTGTGGATCTGCACCGAGCCGAAGACTTCGTGGGGGTTTGGGGACAGCGAGATGAGGAACTACGCCCGCGCCTGCCATCAGGTCGTCACCGTGCAGACGTTGGCAGATCTTCAAAAGGTGGCCGCCCAGCTCGTCCCCACCTGAACGCCTTCAGCGGCGTCGCTGGGTCCAGGTCGCCAGCAGCAGCGCCAGCACTCCGAAGATTCCCAGGGCCCCACCGTTCGTCCCGCAGCCGCAGTCTTTCGAGCTGATGGCACAGGCCCCTTTCACGCATTCCTCGCCCGCCTGGCACCGCGCGCCATTGTCGACCAGGCCATCGCAGTCGTCGTCGAGGCCGTTGCACCGCTCGTAGCTCGGCGAAGTGGCGCTGCACTCGGGCGCTCCGGTCGAACAGGAACCGGCGCACACGCCCAGGCCCAGGCACGCAGTGCGGGCTCCCCGGGGCTGGCCGATGTGAAGCGGGCTGCAGGTCCCAAGGGTCGCGGGCAAATCGCAGGCTTCGCACTGGCCGGCACAGACGCGGTTGCAACACACTCCATCGACACAGCGGCCCGTTTGGCACTGACGATCGTTCGCGCAGGCCGTTGCTTGCGACAACCGGGGGACGCAGACGTTGGCGGAACAGTAATGCTCGGAGCTGCACATTTCGTTGGTGGTGCAAAGGCCTTCGCAGCCCGTCTTCCCGCATCCCATCGCGCAGACCTGGGTCTGAAGTGCCGGGCAGGCCCCGGTGCCCACGCACACCGCGCTGAGCGCAGCCACACCGTCGGCACAACTGGGCTCACTGCAGAGGGTTTCCCCAGCCGGATAGCTGCACGCGGTGGGGCTGGCTTCGCACCGGCCGGTGCAGACCCCTCCATCGCCGGAGCAGTTGGCCCTGGACCCCACCGGAGCTCCGACCGACTGGCCGCAGAGGCCTTCTTTTCCCGGACGGCCGCAGGTCTCGCATTGGCCCGAGCAGCCGCGGTCACAGCAATAGCCATCGATGCAGAACCCCGAAGTGCACGCCGCGGCCGAGGCACAGGCGTTTCCCACCGGTTCTGAAGGGGAACAGACGCTGTTCGTGCAGAAATTGCCGGGAGCGCATTGAGCCGAGGTCACGCACGCCGCTGGACAGCTGGCCGCGCTGCCACACAGGTAGGGGGCACAGGACGGCGTGCCGAGGCTGCCCGCCTTCACGGTACAGGTTCCGTTGGCCGAAGCGCCCAGCGCGCTCGAGCAGACATCGCAGCTTCCCGAGCAGGCTGAGTTGCAACACCGGCCGTCCGCGCAAAACCCCGAGGCGCATTGGGTTCCTGCGGTGCAAGATCCGCCCAGCGCCAGCACCGGGACGCAGGCGCTCGAAGAGCAGAAGCGAGCGCTGGCGCAGTCGGCAGTGGATGCACATTGGGTGGGGCAGCTCGCCGAAGCGCCGCACTTGTAGGCCCCGCACGAAGGCGTGCCCGCCGACCCTGCGACCACCGAGCAGGTGCCATTGGCCAAAGACCCCAGTGCCGCCGAGCAGACATCGCAACTGCCCGAGCACGGGGAATCGCAGCAAAAACCGTTCGCGCACGACGCCGACAGGCACTCAGCCGAAGCGGCGCAGCTCTGTCCATTCGTCTTGGGCAACACGCAGACGTTGCCCAGGCACACAGTTCCCGCGACGCAATGCGAATTGCTGGTGCAGCTCGTAGGGCAGGCGGCGCCAAATCCGCGGCAGAGGTACGGAGTGCACGAGGGAATTCCGGGGCCGGAATTCTGGGTGCAGGTGCCATTGGCCGTGGCGCCCAGGGACAGCGCGCACACGTTACAAGAGCCGACGCAGGACGAGTTGCAACAAAACCCGTCGACGCAGTTGTTCGAAAAGCATTGAGTGGCGGCAGTACACGACGCTCCGGTCGCTTGCAGTCCGACACACGCGCCTGCAATGCAGGTGGTCCCGGGGCCGCATTGGGCGGGCAGGGTGCAGGTCGAGGGGCAGGTGTTGGCTCCCGCGCACAGGTACGGCCCGCACGCCGAGGACGAAGTGCCCGACGCCAGCAGGGTGCACGTGCCCGCCGTCCCCCCCAGGTTGCAGGCCTCGCAGCCGCCGGCGCACGCGCTGCCGCAGCAGGTCGAGTTGGCGCAGAACCCCGAGGCACATTGGTTCGCGCCCGCGCAGACCGCTCCGGAAGAACCCTTGGGAACGCAGGAACCCACAGAGCACCAGTTTCCAGCCGAGCATTGGGCGTCAGCGGAGCAGCTCGTCGGACACACAGCGGTCGAACCGGTGCAGACGAACGGCGCGCAGGCTGGATTCCCCGCGCCGCCCACCAGGGCGCAGGTCCCATTGACTGCCGCGCCCTGAGCGACCGAACAGGCATCGCAAGATCCAGAACACGCGCTGTTGCAGCACAGGCCGTCCGCGCAGAAGCCGGCGGTGCATTCATTGTTTGCGGCGCAGCTCTGGCCTTGCGCTTTTTTCACCAGGCAGGCGCCGGTTCCGCAATAGCGACCCGCGACGCACTCGGTGTCGAGGCTGCACGAGGCAGGGCAGCTCGCCGTGCCCGAACAGACGAAAGGGGCGCAGCTGGGGGTTCCGGCCGAGCCCGGCGTGAGCACGGTGCAAGTTCCATTGGCTGACGCGCCGAGGGCTGCGGTGCAGACGTCGCAGGAGCCCGAGCAACCGCCGCTGCAACACACCCCGTCGGCGCAGAAGTTCGAAGCGCACTCGACGGCCCCCGCGCATGCGATGCCCAGCGCCTTCTTGGGGACGCAGACGTTCGCTGTGCAGGTGTAGCCAACGGCGCACTGCGCAGGGACGGTGCAGGTGTTGGGGCAGGCGGTCGAGCTGCCGTTGCAGGCGTAGGGCGAGCAGCTGACGGGAGCTCCGGGGGCGCCCAGGATCGAGGTCGAGCACGTTCCGTTGGTGACGCCGTTGAGGGCCATTGAGCACGCGTCGCAGTTGAGCCCGCAGGTCGAGCTGCAACAAAAGCCGTCGATGCACAGCCCGTTGGTGCACTCGCTGCCGACTCCGCAGGCGCCTCCGGTAGGGCAGGGAATGGTGACCGTCAACAGCGCGCGCGCGGGACGATCTCCGTTCTCGCTCAGGTTGCCGTTGACCGCGTTTCCCCACCCGTGAAGGACCACCTGAGATCCACAGGTCGCAGACATCGCCGCGGTGACGGTGAATTGAAAGTCGGCGGTGAAGCTGGCGTTGAAGGCCCGAGGAGAGGTGTGGGTGACTTCGTTGCGCCCCCCCGTTCCAGAAATATTTCTCACTCCCACGTCCGCGGCGAGGCTGAGCGTTGCGGCAGTGGTGGTGGCTGCGACGTTGAACCCGGCGTTGATCTGCAGCCCGCTGAAGGTCGTCACTCTCAACGTCAGCACTGCTGCGCTGCCGCGCTCGAGGGTGAGGGTCGAGACGGGGTTGTTTGCCGAATTGCGAAAGCCGGCGGTGGGAAGGATTCCGCCCGAGTGACATTCGTTGCACCCAACGGTGTTGAAGCCATTCCATTGGGTCGAGTCGACGCCGTTCACATGAGCTTCTGCCATCGACCCGCCGAACAGAATCAGTGCGATGCACAGCAGAAGAGGCGTCGAGAGTTTCACGGAAGGCCTTCATCGTAGCCGAATGCGTTCCTTGACTTTGATCCGAGCCAGAACGGATCCTCTCGGGCCTTTGTCCACCCGATTCGCACTTCCCTCAGCTCTCGGTGCGGCTTGCTTGTTGGCCGCGTGTTGGCCGGGTCCAAGAATTGGCGAGAAGTTCGATGGGGGGGGGATCATCGCCAACGGCGCGGTCGCATTCAGCGAGATTCAAAGCCAGGTGTTTACCCGATCGTGCCTGGGCTCTTCGTGTCACGAAGGGCTGCCGCCGCGCGACGCTCCGATGTCTCTCGAGACGGGCCAGGGGTACGCAGAGATGGTGGGCATCTCTGCGACGCAGACCACCGGGAAACGGGTCATTCCGGGCGACCCGGCGAACAGCTACTTGATCCAAAAGCTTCGGGGTACCGCCCAGAGCGTCGGGGGGGTCGCCACCCGGATGCCGCTCAACGCTCCGCCGCTCGACCCGGCGACGATCGC
Source organism: Archangiaceae bacterium (assembly GCA_043750125.1). Taxonomy (GTDB): domain Bacteria; phylum Myxococcota; class Myxococcia; order Myxococcales; family Myxococcaceae; genus JAGSPQ01. Next base: position 16,464 of record JAYVCD010000354.1, read on the forward strand.
CGCGATCGAGGCCTGGATTGCGCGCGGGGCGCCCAATGACTGATCGCGTGCGCCTGGTCTGCCTGGGCCTGCTGCTGACTTCGAGCCTCACCCAATCGGCCGAGGTCAAGGCTTCGGGTTCGGCGTACTTTGATTACTGGGGGATGTCTTCGGAACGAGCGCGGGTCGGATCAATCGCCGGAATCACGCCCGAGATGGCGATCAAGATTGAAGCCGAGGCGCACGAGAAGCTCTCGTTCACCGGCCGCATCTGCTTCGGCTGCCATGGCCTGGAAGTCGATCGCGCGCATGTGGACTTCACCCCGTACGACCAGATCAACATTCAAGCGGGGCGCATCGGAGTTCCGTTTGGGGACTTTGCCCTGCGCTACGAGCCGACTTCTCGGCACACGGTCACCAACCCGCTGATCTTCGAAATGGGCCGGATGTCGTACTACCAGAAGTCGGCGTTCAACCTGGGCGTGGTGCCCCAGCCCTATGTGGACACCGGAGTGATCGTCTACGGGCAGTTCGCGCTCAGCGACACCCTGGCCCTTTGGTACGGGGCGTATGGAGTGGCGGGCTTCAAGGGCAACAACGACTTCGACTACCCCTCGATGCGCACTCCGTTCTACGCCGACAACAACAAGTTACCGTCGTGGGGGGGGCGGTTGAAGCTCAGCTACACCGCGTCGGACGCGGACTTCAAGGTGAGGAGCATCACCCTGGGAGTGTCCGGAATGCACGGCCGCTACGACCCTCAACACACCCGCGACTACACGGCATTGGGCGTCGATGCGACCACCCGGATTGGGATCGCGACGATTCGAGCCGAAGTCGCCTTCCTGCGGGTGAACCTCGACCCCGCGGTTTCAGGTTATGGCTACGCGTTGCTCGACCCCTGGATCGAGAAGGGCGGCGCCTATTTCGAGATCGAGCACCCACTGTTCGAGCGGTTGATTCTCGTCTACCGGGCCGATGCCTTGCGTCGGGTCGGCGTTCAGTTGCCGGGCGCCGACCCCCGCCTTTCGCCCGACAGCTGGATCTTGCGTTACACCCAGGCGCTGCAGCTCGAGCTTGCGTACGGGGTGTATTTGAAGGGCGAGTACCAATACTCGTGGATGAACGACTTCCCTTCGTTCCACAGCTTTCACGCCGGGCTGGGGGGCGCCTTTTGAGCGACCCGAGCGGCCCGATCAAATTCGGGAAGTACACCGTTCTGGCGCGCATCGGCGCCGGAGGGATGGCTGAGGTCTTCAAGTGCCGGCAGGCGGGCATCGGGGGCTTCGACAAGATCGTGGTGATCAAGAGGATCCTTCCGGACCTCGCCCAGGATCCCGAGATCGTCACGATGTTCCTCGACGAAGCGCGGCTGGCGGCAAATCTGAACCACCCGAACATCATTCAAATCTACGAAATCGACGAGTTCGGCGGGCTGCCCTACATCGCGATGGAATATGTCCAGGGGCCGACGTTCCGCTCGATGCTCGGAATGCAGAAGCGCGCCGACCTGCCCTTCGAGATGGGCGTGGCGGCGAAGGTGATGTCCGGCATCTGCTCGGCGCTCTATTACGTTCACAACACCTGCGACGTGCAGGGCCGGCCGCTGCAGATGATTCACCGCGACGTGAGCCCGCCCAACATTCTCGTTTCGACCGACGGAGTGCCCAAGCTGCTCGACTTCGGAGTCGCTAAAGCGCTCAGCCAGGCCTCGACCACGCGGGCCGGAGCCGTCAAAGGCAAGCTGAAGTTCATGCCCCCCGAGCAGATGCAGCCCGACGTTCAAATCGATCACCGCCTCGATATTTTTTCGGCGGGCGTCTGCCTCTACCAGGCCACCACCGGCCGGCTGCCGTACAACGGGGTCGACGACGTGGCGATCATCATCGCCGCGGCGAAAGGCGAATTTCTGCCGCCGAGCGCGCTGGTTCCGGGCTACCCCCCCGAGCTGGAACAAATCGTTCTGTGGGCGATGGAGCCGGACCGCAACAAGCGGTGCCCGAACGCAGACTTGCTGCACCAGGCGTTGGAAAAGTTCGTGGCGACGGCTCCATACGAGACCTCGACCCGAACGGTGAAGCAGCACATCGCCACCCTGTTCCCCCGGCTGGAAGAAGACAGCCGGGCGATGATCAACGCCTACTCGTCGGGCAAGCACACCGGGTCGCTCTCGTCCTTTCAACCGTCGGAAGCCATCGAAGCACGCCGAAACTCGCGCCCGTTGCCCGTGGTCGAAGAGTCGATCGCCCCGACTCGGCGCAGAGGCGTGATCGCTGTCGCGGCTTTCATCGCGCTGGCTGCAATCGCAACAGCAATCTGGCTCCTGGCCCGATCTCCGAAGGAACCGATCGCTGACCCGAGCGCAGAGGCGCGGTCGCACCTCGCGCTGGCCGAAGAGCTGATCGCGGCCCACAAACCCGAGATGGCGCGCGAGGCGCTGGGCCTGGCCCGGAAATCGAACATGGATGGCGCGCTTCAGGTTCGGGCCCGGGCGCTCGATGCTCAATTGGCCGCGCTCGCGCCGGTGGTGCCTACGCTCAAGCCCGTGCCCGTCGAGGTCTACGTCCCCACATCCCAGGGTCCGCCGGACAAGCCGAAAGTCGTCAACAATCGCCCCTCGAAGAAACCCGTTGCCGCGAAGAGCCCTGTTCCCGCCCCACCCGAAGTGGCCAGGCCCGCGCCTGCGCCGGTGCCCGTGACAGTCGCCCCGGTGAAAGTTGAGCCCGCCCGGCCGCCGCCCGTCGCGGTGGCAGCCGCAGCGCCCGCCTCGCCTGCCGCCGACGACTTCGGGTGCAAGGACGACGCGGTTGCAAAAGGGGCGGGGCCGCCGCGAGGCACCTCTCGATGGTGTGAAGCGCCCGACGGCACCAAGCAGGGCCGGTCGGTGCGCTGGTACGCCAACGGGGTCAAAGCCGAAGAAGGCGAGTACAAGAACGGGAAGAAGAACGGCCGGTGGATCGAGTACTTCGAAAGCGGTCTCGAGCGAGAACGCACCAACTGGCGTCGGGGCGTCACCGCCTTTTGAAGCCCGGATCTTCCCATGAGTGATGAGCGCACTTTGCGGTTGGCCCATCGGCCGGTCACGCCCGAGATCCTCGAAAAGTACAGTCAGTTCATTCGATTCGAGCAGGCGGGAGTGCCTGCGAGCCAGGGCCTGGAGCAGGTCGGGGTGACGGCGGACGACGTGGCGCGCACGGCTTCGGCGGTGAATGCTTTTTGCCGTCCCCGCCTGCTCAAGCGCAGGCTCGCGGGCGCAAATGCCAACAGCGTGGAACGCCAACTGAAGCGGGTCGAAGAGCTGGCCCGACCGATTGACGACAGCGGGTTCATCGCCCTGTACGGGGAAGAGACCTACCGGGTACTGCGGGCTCAGGAAGAAGCGCTGATCGAGCTGCGCGCGAAGTCGGTGGGCGAGGGTTGATTTTCGCCTGCTGAAGGCCCGATAACCCGCGGCCGTCCCCATGAAGCGCTATTTCATTCACACGTTCGGCTGTCAGATGAACGTCAACGACACCCAACGAATGGGCGAAGTCCTCGCCCGGCTCGACTACCAGCGGACCCCGGTCGCCGAGAACGCCGACCTGATCATCCTCAACACCTGCTCGATTCGCGAGAAGGCCGAGGACAAGCTGTTTTCCGCGCTCGGGCGGTACCGCCAGGTGAAGACCCAGCGCGGCACCTTCATCGGGGTCGGGGGCTGCCTGGCCCAGCAGGAAAAGGACAAGATCCTCAAGAAGGTTCCGTACGTCGATTTCGTGTTCGGCCCCGACAACATCAACAAACTGCCCGAGATCCTCCACAAGGTGACCGTGGGTCGCGCGCGGGTGGTCGAGACGGCCTGGGTCGACTCGGAAGAGTACGTCTTCCCCCGGGCTGATCCTCTGTCTTCCGCCGGCCGCGTCACCGAGTTCGTCACGGTGATGAAGGGCTGCGACAACGTCTGCGCCTTCTGCGTCGTGCCTCACACCCGCGGTCGCGAGGTCAGCCGCGCGTTCCCGGAAGTGCTGATCGAAGTGGCGTCGCTGGCGCGTGTCGGAGTTCGCGAGGTCACGCTGATCGGCCAGAACGTCAACTCGTACCAGGGAGGCCTGGGGTTTGATCAGCTGCTGTTGCGGGTCGCGGAAGTTCCGGGCATCGAGCGGGTGCGGTTCACCACCAGCCACCCGCACGATCTGTCGGACGCGCTGATCGAAGCGTTTCGGATTCAGCCGAAGATCGCGTCCCATTTTCAGCTTCCGGTGCAGAGCGGTTCGGACTCGGTCTTGAAGCGAATGCGTCGGGACTACACCGTGAAGGAATACCTCGAACGGCTGGCGAAGCTGCGCGCGGCGCGCCCGGACATCGGCATCACCACCGACATCATCGTGGGCTTCCCGGGCGAGACCGAAGAGGACTTCGAGCAAACGCTCCAGCTGACCCAGGCCGTTCGCTACGACAACCAGTACAGCTTCGTCTATTCGTCGCGCCCCAAAACATCGGCGGCCTTGCGCGAGAAGGAATGGGGCGAAGTCCCCCACGAGGTGAAGGTCGAGCGCCTCGAGCGACTGCAGAAGCTGCAAAAAATCATCGCTGCCGAGATCAACGCGCTGCACCGCGATACGACGGTCGAGGTGTTGGTCGAGGGCTGCTCGAAGAACGACCCCACTCGCCGGTCGGGCCGCAACCCCCAGAACAAGGTCGTCAACTTCGAAGGTGATGCGCCGATTGGCGCGATCGTCGAAGTGCAGGTCAAAGAGACCAGCGTCGGGGCGCTGTACGGAATTCAGGGTCGGACGGTGCTGGCGCCGACGATTCAATTGGCCGAACCGCAGCAAGGACCTGAGCTTTGCGACGTCGCGTGATCGATGTCGGGCTCGCGCTCGGCTACGCGGGGCTGATCTTTTTCCTGTCTGCGCAGTCATCCTTTCCGGTTCCGAAGGGGATCTGGACCTTCGACAAGGTCCTCCACTTCACCGAGTACGGGGTCTTTGCCTTCCTGATTTGCCGGGCCATTCGCCCTGCGGACCTGCACAGCAGCAAAGAAACGTCGGCCCTGGTGATCGCCGTCATCCTCGCGAGCCTTTACGGGGTCAGCGACGAGATTCATCAGTACTTCGTGCCGGGCCGGTCTTCGGAAGTGCTCGATGCCGTGGCGGACGCCGCTGGCTCGGTGATGGGCGCGGGTGCGTTCGTTTTTCACAGGCGCAGGGGGTCGCGGGTCAGGGGTGGTACCTAGAAGTTTTGCCTTCCTAACGAGGAAAACCCATGTCGAAACGGTTCGCAGTAGCGCTGGCAGCAGTGGTGATTGCAGCAGTCGCGGGCGCGTCGATCACCGCCTGGGCGGGCAGCGTGAGCAAAGGCTCGTGCAGCTTCAACGGGAAGAAGCTCTACGGAAAAATCCAGATCGTCACCGCCTTCCCCGATGTGAAGGTACAGGTCGTTACCGCCTTTCCTGACGTGAAAGTGCAGAACGTCACTTCGTTTCCCGACTCGTGCGGCAAATGGCAGTTGGTGACGGCGTTCCCCGACACCAAGGTGCAGTTCGTCACCGCGTTTCCTGACGTGAAAATCCAATACGTGACCAGCTTCCCCGGCGTTCCGTGAGCACCCGAAAAAGCCTCGGGTCGATCGTTCGATGAGTTCCTGGCTGAGGTTCCTTCCGCGCCCCTGGCCCGCATCGGTCGGCCCTGGGACAACCCGTATGGGCCGGCGACCCTGCTCGACGCAGACGGCGACGGGGTGAAGGAAACCTTGTGGGTCGAAGAGCCGTCCGGGCCGGTCGCGTTTGTCGATCTCGACCAGGACAGCAAGCTTCCCGCCAACGCCTGGGCCGACACGATTCTCGCCAGCCGGGGACTGAAGGCCGAGCTCGCGATTCGAAAAATGGGCGGTAGGGTGGCGGTATTTTACGACACCAACGCAGACGGTCGCTTCGACCGCGTTCACCTGCAGGCGCCGAAGGGGAAAATCGAGGCATTTGAAATCGCCCCTGACGACACGATGAAGAAGCTCGAAGGTGTCGTTGCGCTGATCGGTGGGGCGCAGGTGATCGCGTTCCTCTCGAGACCTCGGTGCAGGCCGTCTACCTGACCCTGGCTCAAGAGGCGTTGTTGGGGACGAAGAGTCCGGCCCGATTTCTCGAAGAGACCTGGGCGTTGTTCACCGCGGTCACGGCCCAGTTGACCGCGGACAAGCCGCTGCTGGACGAGCCGTTCATCCTCCATGTCCCGGCGCTGCAGCGGCACGTCGCGGCGCTCAAAGAAGATCATCGGCTGTTCGGTGCGGATTTCGACCAGGCCCGGCGCTACGAGGTCCTGCTGCCTGCCTCTGCGTCGCTGACCGGAGGACGACGGGCCTTGAAGTTGTTGGTGCTGAAGGTGCCGGCTGCGTCCCAGTTCAAGCTGTGGGCCCGTCGGGACGGCTACCCGATGGTCCTGGTCGAGCAGCCCGGCGGGTTGATCGTGCTGTCGGTGGATCCCACGGCGAAGGTTCGAATCGAACAGCTGGCCGCGCTGCTGACCCAGGCTGACTCAGGGCGGGCCTGGTACGACGGCGCGCGGCACGAGGGGACGTTGATCGCCTCGTCCCAGGCAGGCACCCGGCTGAAGCTCGAAGACGTGGTCGATGTTCTCGGCAGCTGGGCCCGGGTGCGTCGAAAAGGAAGCGTCGTCTCATCGCGGGTCCGCGTGGGGGTCTTCAGCGCGGCGGGGCTGGTGCTTCTCTTCGCAGTCGTCGCGGCGTCCCGGCAGCCCCCGGTCGGCCTGGCCCCCGTCGAGCCCGAAATCACCGGAAGCCAAAGGAGACCCCATTCCCCCCGCCCAGCTGATCAGCCTGCTGGCTTCTGCCGAAGGTCCGGCGTCTTTGACTTCCTACGCGCTCGTCGCCGGGGTCTGCGGTTACACCGGCGATCGTGCGCTGAATTCTCCGTGCCGCGACGCGCGCGAAGTGCGGCACCTGCTGGTGGGAAGGCTCGGATACGCGCCCGAGAACGTGCTGTACCTGATCGACAAACCGGATCCAGACGAGAAGACCGATGGGCCGCCGACTGCCGCCAACCTTCGGCTTCAAATCGAGAAGTTCCGCACCCGCTTTTCCGCGCGTGAACAGTCGAGCTTCTTCTTTTTCTACTCAGGTCATGGCGGCTACGAGAAGGGAGCACGCAAGGACTATGGGGTGCTTCAGCCCTCGGGCTATTTCGAGAACCCCGATCTGCCGATGTCTGATCGCGGCTGGGACATGCAAGAGCTGCTCGATGGCATCCGCAAAGGGGTGCCCTGCATGCATGTGATGGTGGTGCTCGACGCCTGCTACAGCGGGTGGGCGGTAGGCGCGAAAGGTGAGGCAACTCTTACCGAGGCGATGCACTCGCTGTGGAAAGAGCGGGCCGAGGTGGTGATCACCGCCGGAACCAAGGGGCAGCGCGCCTGGGAAGACGAGGCCGAAGCAGGCGCCTGGCAGTGGGGTGGGCATTCGGCGCTGACCGCGTTCCTCCTCGAAGGTCTAGGCGCGTCGGGCCGCCCGAAGGCCGACACCAACGCAGACAAGGTCGTCACCGATGAAGAGCTTGCCCGGTACCTGCGGGCACACGTTCCTGGCGCGGTCCGGCAGCTGAAGAAATCGGAGCAGACCCCTCAGTTCTTCCGTTTTGATGAGGCGCTGCCCCGCAGCGGGCAGTTTCTTTTCCTCCCCAAAGAAAATTGAAGTTTGGGCCGGGGAGCCTTCCGTAGAACTTGACGTAACAGGCGAGGGCCCTCACGCTTCAGGCCGATAATGCTGCTTTTACTGGATAGGCGGATCCTCCCGAACTGGGACACGATTCAGGCCGAGTGGGATGGCTGCCTGGCGTTCTTCGGGCAGGCAGGAATGACGTCCGATCAGGCTCACGTTCTCGCGATGGCGACCCACGAGCTGTTGGAAAACGCCGTGAAGTACGGAGAGTTCGCCGCCGATCAGGTCATCGACCTTCGACTCGAAGCTTCGGTGAGGGAAATCACCATTGAAGTGCGCAGCCCCACCCATGCCGACGGGCGGGGGCTCAAAACGCTCGACGACACCATTCAGTGGATTCGCGGTTTTCAAAACCCGTTCGAGGCCTACGTCGAGAAGCTGAAGCAGGTGGCGGCCCGGACCTACAACACCGAATTTTCGGGCCTCGGCCTGGTGCGCATCGCCTACGAAGCGCAGTGCGTGATCGATTTTTACGTGGACGACGCGGATCACGTGGCGCTCTCGGCGGTGTACAGGTTGCCGCAATGACTGACGTCGAGTCGATCGTTCGGCTGCGGGGAACCCTGATTCGCAATCAGGAAGAGCTCTCGGTCGGACTCAGCCCGCTGTCGCGTCTGACACTCGCAGTGGAGTTCCCTTCCGGCACCGTGCCTGAGCCCGGCACGATCTTCGACCAGCTCAAAGTGGTGCTCCCTGATCAGGAAGTCGCTTTGACCCGCTGCCGCGTCGAGCTGGGCAAGGCCGGAACCGGCGCCCGGCTGATCTTCCTCGATGAGGTCTATGACTGCGACGCGCTGATGACCGAGGGCCGGCTCGTCAACCTCAAGGCCTTTCTCGACAAGCTGCCTTTGATCCTCACCCAGAAGGACGACGTCTCGCACGAGTTCAAGGAATACGTCGCCGACCTGACCTTCGGGCTCTCGGTCTACGAGAAATTCTTCAACGAGCAGGACCGCATCTATTCGGCCGAAGATCCGCTGGTGGTCGCCGCCGCGCAGGCCGCGCTGATCAAGACCCATGCGGCCACGTTCAATCGGTACTTCGACGCAGAGCTGGCGCGGCTCGATGCGCTGGTAGCCCCCCTGAATCGCGACGCCTACGAGCGATGCGGCACCTACTTTCGACGGGTGATGTGGGACTTCATCCTCGGCTCGGAATTTTTCAAACGCACCAACTTGAAGCCGCGCGGGTATGCCGGCGACGCGACGATGATGAAGATGATCTACGAGGACCGCTTCCAGGGTCGCTACGTTTTCAACCAACTGCTGCACCGCCATGGCGTTTCCGTTCCCGCCGCCCAGGCGGTTCGAAGTCGGCGCCGCCTGATTTCCGGGCTGATGCGATCGATGCCAGGCAATGCCCCGCGTCGCTTCTTCTCAGTCGCCTGCGGCCCCGCGTGGGAACTGCGAGATGTGCTGTCCACCGCGGGCGAGGCCGAGAGGTGGGAAGGCGTCCTTCTGGATCAAGATGCCGAGGCCCTTTCCGTGGCGCAGGAAGGCCTGACCCAGACTGGGGCCAAGCTTGGGTGCACGCTCAAAGTCGAGTGCGTCAACGACTCGGTGCGAACGATGTTGCGCACGCCCGAGCTGACGACCCGGTTCGGCACGTTTGATTTCGTCTATTCGATGGGGCTGTTCGACTATCTGACCCCGCCGGTGGCCCAGGTGCTGTTGCGCAAGCTGGCGGCGCTGCTGCGCCCCGGAGGCACGCTGTTGATCGGCAACTATCACGTCGGAAACCCGACTCGGCATTACATGGCCTTCTGGATGGACTGGGTGCTCTACCTGCGCACCGAAGAAGAGTTTCTGGGGTTGGCCCACGGCATCGCGGCAACCCGGGTGTCGATCGGGTGGGACGAGACGAGAAGCCAGATGTTCCTTCGGGTGGACAAGGCCGCTTGACCACTCTGGTCCGTCAGGAAGCCCCGGTCGCACGGACGCGGACCCACTTCGAGATCTACCGCGACGATCTGATTCACAGCTGGCTGCGCATCCTCACCATGCTCGGCTACGCGCTGATCCCGATCTTCTTCATTCTCGACTCGGTGATGATGCCCAACGAGCTGCTGAGCAAGTTCGCGATCTATCGCGGCCTGGCGACGGGGCTCGTGCTGCTGCAGAACCTGATGGTCCGGCGAATGAAACCCAGTCGGTTCTCATTCCTCCACGGCTACGCGTTTTCGTTCGTGGTCTCGTTGATGATCGTCCAGATGACGGTCTCGCTGGGAGGCTTCAACTCGACCTATTACGCCGGTCTCAACCTCGTGCTGGTGGCCGTCAACCTGCTGTTGCCCTGGCGCGCGCTGCACTCGGCGATCAATGGGCTGCTGGTGCTGGCGCTGTACATGGTGTGGAACTGGTATTTCGGAGGCGCCACCGAGATCAGAGATCTGGTGAACAACCTGTATTTCCTCGGCGGCACCATCGTGATTTCGGTCGCGCTTTCTCACGTGCGCTTCCAACAGATCTCGCAGGAATTCCTGCTGCGTCAGGATCTGCTCAGCGCCAATGACAGCCTCGCCACCTCGCGGGCCGAGCTGAAGGGAGCGCGCGATGCCCTCTGGGGCGAGATGGAAGTCGCTCAGCGCATTCAGACCGCCCTGCTGCCCAACAACTGTCGGTTGGGGCGGTACGAGATCGCGGCGGTGATGCAGCCGGCGGCCGAAGTGGGTGGCGACTACTACGACTTCCTTCAGACCGCGCACGGTGAAAAGTGGCTGGCGGTCGGTGATGTCTCGGGGCACGGGGTCGAGTCGGGGCTGGTGATGATGATGACCCAGACGGCGATCGCCACCCTGGTGGGGGAAGCGCCCGGCCGGGCCCCCTCGACTGTCTTTTCCGACGTGAATCGCACGCTGATGACGAACATCGCCCGACTGGGCACCACGCGCTTCATGACGCTGAGCATCGTGCGGTTGAACGAAGCCAGCCTCACGCTCGCCGGCAAACACCAGGACCTGTTGATCTGGCGCGCGGCGGAAAAACGCGTCGAGACCGTGACCTACGAAGGCTGTTGGATCGGAGTGGTGAGCGAAACGCTGGGCCGGTCGATGGACGTAGAAGTGCCGCTGGCGAACGGGGACGTGGTGCTCTTCTTCACCGACGGGGTGACCGAAGCCTCGAACGCCGAGGGAAAGATGTTCGGCCAGGACAAGCTCGCAGCGGGCTTTGCAGAGGTGGCCCAGTTGCCGCCGGCCGAGGCGCTGCAGCGGCTGGTGCAGATGGTCAACGGCTGGCAAAAGCGCCAAGAGGACGACGTGACGCTGGTGCTGTTGCGCTTCGGGCCGGGCTGACCCGCCTCTTCAGCTGGACTGAAACGTCACCATTCCCGCATCGAGTGCGTCGAAGGGCTTGAGCGCCCGCTTGAGCGCGTCGAACGACAAGGTCTGCCAGTGTTGGGTCGCGTCGTAGAAGACGGCGAGGCGCACCTTCTTCGACTGGGCCTGATTGATGATCTGAATCAGCGCCGAAATGGTCGAGGAGTTGAAGTGCTCGAGCTTTTCGAAGTGGACCTCGATTCGGCCATTTCGCTCGACGGCGCGCTTGAGCAGGTCGGCGAAGTAGGGGACCAGTTGTTTTCCGGGTTCACGGCTGGTGCTGCGTCCGTGCAGCTCGACAATCAGCGCCGATGGATCTGAGTCCCGAAGCGTGAGTCGCAATTCGTCGAAGGTGGCTTCAGTCGTCATGGGCCGGACATCCTATCGTTCGCTGCGGGGGTGACGAGATTTTCACTGGCGGCGGCGCCACGACAACAGCTTCCCGCCCACCCCGGTTCCGAAAACGACGACGGTGAAGATCGCGGTGTAGGCAAGAAACACCTTCCACCCCCCCCGTACTCCCGGGCCAGCCAACCCCCGGGTCCATCTCGTTGAACTGCGCTCCCGAGAAGAACCCGCAGACGATGGTCCATTCCTTCGAAATGTTCCTTTCGGTACTCGTCGATTTCCGTCGTCTGGCTGCGCAGCGCTTCGACCGCCTGTTCCATCTGGTACATCAAAGAGGGAATCGATCGCTTTCTGCACGCCGGGGTCCATTGGAGGCGGCGCAGCATAGGGGGAGAAGGCGCGCATGACCGCATTCGTGCTGGGGCGCGCGCAGCACGACATTGAGGCGATGGTCGGTCGCGGCCGGTCAGCCGACTACAAAGGGGCGATGCAGAACGCTCGCCTGGTGCTCGAGGCGCTGCTGCGGGCGATGGTCACCGATCAGCTCAAGCAGACTCCGGGCAAGGCGATGCTCGACGAGCTGATCACCAAATTCCGCCAGCAGGCCAACCAGGGCCTCGTCCCCACCAACGTCCTGGCCCACATGGGCACCGTGCAGTCCTGGGGCAATCTGTCGTCGCACGATCAGGCCACCCGGCTGTCGGACGAGGCGGTGAAGGTCGGGAAGCTCGAAGTGGTCGCCTCGCTCAACTCGATGGTCGCGGTCCACGACTGGTATGCCGACGCGTTCGGCCAGACGTTGGTGAAGGCCCAGGCGTCGTCCACCACCGCGGCCCCCGCCTCAGGCCCGCGAAATCGGAAAGCGCCCCTGGTCTTCGGCGCGGTCCTGCTCGGATCTGCTGCGGTCGGCGCTTACTTCTTCACCCGGCCCCCTGCCGCGGCGGTCAGCCCCGCCTCGCCGTTCCTCGCGGTCGACGCGCACTACGCGAAATGGAACGAGCCGTTGCCACCGCACCGATGCCAAAGAGCGATGCGAGCGCTGAGCTTCCTCGTGCTGCTGGCCGCCGGACTGGCGAGCGCGGCGCCGCTGAAGCTCGCGGTGATCTACGGCCACAATGGGGGCACCCAGACCCGGGCCGCCTTGCGGTTTGCGGAAGCCGACGCGGCGCGGGTCGCAGCGACTTTGACCGAAGGGGCGCAGGCCATTCTCTACGTCTACCTCTCGGCCCATGGCGATGACGCGCGCGGGCTCGAGCTGGGAGCGCAGACCCTGCCCTGGGCCGACCTGAAATCGAGACTCACCGCGACGCGGGCCGACGTTCGGGTGGCGTTCATCGATGCCTGCAACGCGTCAGGAATGTTGGACGTCGGCGGGCGCGCGACGCCGCAGTTCGATCTTCACGCCGACGATCGCCTCACCGTGGCGGGCGAAGCGGTGATTACGTCCAGCGCGGCGAATGAGCCGTCGCTCGAAGCGGGGGCCTACCGGGGCAGCGTCTTCACCCATCACTTGATCGCCGCCCTGCGCGGCGCGGGAGACCGATCGGGCGATCGGCGGGTGTCCCTCGAAGAGGCCTACGCGTACGCCTATGCCCGAACGGTGGAAGGTCAAAGCGGCCAGCACCCAGGCT
>JAYVCD010000355.1:0-12814 GCA_043750125.1 Archangiaceae bacterium
GAGCACGGCCCCAGTCCGTCAATCTCTTCCTTCAGCTGGGCGCCCTCTGCATCAAGATTGAAAGCTGCCTTCACCTTCAGCGGCCGCTTGCGGTCCGACATCTGCTGAAACCACTTCGCCAACGTCCATCGACTCATCCCCAGCTCTCCAGCGGCTACGTGAAGGCCGAGCTGTTGGTGATCGACGACTTCGCCGTGCTCGCGATGGATCCGACGCAGGCCAAGCTCGCCTTTCAGGTCATCTCGGAACGCTACGAGTACAGACGGTCGACTTCGATCACCACCAATCGGGCATTCAAGGACTGGCCGAAGGTGTTCCCCGACGCACTCAACGCGGAAGTGATCGCCAAGCGCCTCACCGAGCGCTGCGAGCACTTCGTCCTCGACGGCAAAGGCTACCGCCCCGAGGTTTCGTGATGCCCGCCTGCGGCATCTGGCGCTCGAGGAATCGGCTGGTGGCCGTCGTCGTCGATGACGATGGTCGGGCTCCGCCTACCATCCTCGCGGCAATCGACGACGAGGAACGCTGGGCGCTGCTCCAGCACGTCGATGCGGTGCACGGCCTCGACTGCGCGCTCGTCCTCACCGACGACCTGCTCAAGGCAGACGACAACATCTGCAGCTTCGCTCTCGAGCGCGGTCGCGATTTCTGGGTCGTGCCCCGCAGGCTCGCTGACGCCATCCGCCTCGCCGCCGGCGTGGCGACTGCGCCGCGCGTGGCGGCGATGATCGCCAGGCTGGCGATCGTCCCCGGTTTCCACGGCCATCTGCGTCGCATCGATCGCGGCGCCTACGACTGCCGCCAACTGTCTCTGCTGTAGAGCCAAGGACGACCACCGCCGGCCCGCGCCACCACCACAGCACTCAACCGGGAAGAGTCAGCCCGCCCACTGCCGTCATCGACGAGCAGGTCGTCCCTGCGCGGCACTTGCGCTGTCGGATCGGGCGAAGAACCGCCCCGAGATCACCGGGTGGTCCCCTGGTCCCCGGTGATTCCGGTGATCGGGGTGGGCTCAGACTCCGCTGGTGACAGCCACAGCGCGAAGACGCTGGCAAAGCATCCGGACCTGCAGATGGTTTTGATCACGTTGAAGTGCGGCGACAGCCTCGGTGAACATCTGGCAGCCGGATCCGTCGCCCTACAGGTCCTCGAGGGCAGCGTGCGTGTGAAGGTTTCGCGCGAAGTAGTCGACCTTGTCGTCGGCTCATTGCTCACGCTGGGGCCCTCGGTCCCGCACGACGTCGAAGCATTGGACGACAGTGCCGTGTTGCTCACCATCGCAGGCAACATCGAGTGAGAAGGGAGTCCGGAGCGCAGCGCGCTTAGGGCTGACTTGCAGGAAGTCCGCCGCCAGGAGCGACCAGACGCTGTGCGCGGGCGAGAATCTCTTGGGCCGTGGTGGGGTTCTCAGAGCGAACCGAGACCGCGAATCCATTGCCGACGGAGGTGACACGTGCCTCGACCCCTTTCGGGACGAGGGGGCAGTTGGGCATTTCCGAAATCGCGTGCCCAAGCGCAGAATTTCGCGAGAGGTGACAGTCGACCAGGCGCTGCAACCATTCGGCGGTCATCCCTTCGACAGCGCGGAACGTCACGACTGCGCCGGCTGGGAGTCGCATTGAGTTCTTGCCACCCGTGGTTGAGTTCTCCAGTCGCACCACCGACACGATGTCCTCGGTGTGCGCGAAAGGGCTGATATCACGGTCATCGGGAGCGATGCCCGCGCAGGCGGTGGTTTCGGCTTCCCTTAGTGCGGCAGATGCCGCGCGGTGGTCAGCGGCACGCTTGCGGAAGTCCTCAGCCGTCCGCCGATGCTCGTCCGTGGGGTTGACCGCTGACGTCCAACATGAAGCGACACTGTTCAGCTCGATCGCCCTCGCGCCCCTTCCAATTGGTGCACAGCGCACCCTGGTGGTGGTCGCACCGGGCCGGTATTGCGCGTCGTGCCCGGGCGCCTGGGCCTCCTCTTGTCGGGCGGTGGCCTCATGCTGCGCGGCGCTCATGTCGTGAGGCTGCGCGCCGGGGGTTGCGCACGCAGCGAGGGCAAATAGCGAGAAAAGGGGAAGTGGTCGGTTCATGAGCTGCTCCAGGGTACGGGCTATTGGATTGACCGAAGGTGCGGCCGCGGTCCGCCGAACATTTGCGGTCCGAGGCCGTCCCCGTTTGGGTTGCCCCTCACGCACTTTGTGTGCCACGAATTTCTGGGAGCGGTCGGAGATGGGTCTCTCGCGAGGCGGCGGATTCTCGGCGCAAGGATTGCGGTGTCACGTATTCAGTGCAACGGCAGCGCGAGAAGTCGACACCTCTGGTGAGCGGTCGCGACCGAAAAGATGGCCCCCAAAGTGCCCGGCCCAACCGAGGTGCAGATCAGCCAGGGCCGTTTCGCCGGTGGCTTCAAACTGGCGGAAAGGGTGCTGACCCGCGAAGAGCCCGAGACGGAAGTGTCTTCAGACCTTTGCCTAAAGGCCCTTCAGGGGATGACGCAAGACGCTGCGCACTTCGAGGCGGTGCAGGTGCCGCTGACGCACTCGTCCCCGTTGCCGCAAGCGGCCATCTCGGCACCGCGCAGCGTGCAGGTGCCGGTGGTCGAAAGCGGGGCCACTTTGCAGAACGAGCCGACGCAGCCCGCGTTCTCGTAGTTGAACCCCATCAAAGTCACTCCGCATGCCGCCCCTGGCATCGCCGAGCGAACGCAGATGTTGGTGCTTGCGCACGAGGTGAAGGGCTCGCAGGTCCCATGGCCGAAGACGCATGCCTGGCCCTCTTTGATCGGTGTCGCGCACGTCTTGCCGACGCGATCGCAGATCAGCCCGAGCTTGCAACGCACCGAAGAGCTGCAGGCCACTGCGACCTCGGCGGTCCCATCGGCGGGGTTCGCCGTGCAGACGCTGTTGACGCAGCTGTGGCGGTTGACGCACTGGTCGCCCGTTGCGCAGGCCGCACCGGCTGCGAGCTGGGCTTTGCAGACTCCGGCGCAGGCGCCCGAGGCCTTCGCACAGTAGTTTACGTCTCCGCAGTCGACGTCGGCGTAGCACGCAGTGCCAATCGCAACTTTCCCGTTGAGCGCCTTCTTGCAGTCGGGCGAGACCGATGCTCCCGCGTTGATGATTGCAGTGCAGCTCAGGCCGGCGACCGAGGTGAGGCAGGGCTGAGCCGAGGTCGCATCGTAGGTGGCCCGATTCGCGGTGACCGACTTGTTGACGTCGCTGCAGACAACGGCCGAGTCAATCTGTTTGACCCAGAGGTCTTTGGGCCCGCCCAGGCAGGTCGACGCCTGGCCGCCGATCGCGTCGACGTATTTGGTACAAAACTCGGTGAGCGTTTGCGCAGCGCCGCCACCACCGCCCGAACCTCCGCCGGACCCTCCGGTCGTTCCACCCGAGGAGCAACCGACGAGGACAACGCACGCGACGAGCGAGATCGACTTCAAGCAGTTCATGGGTGCTCCTTCATTCAAGAAAACTGACGGGGTGGTTTCGATGAGCTCTTCGACGATCAGAACCCTGTCGACGACGATGAGCTCGACGCGGGGTTCTGCTCGCGGGCAGCGTCGGTCGTCTATCACGCTGAGCCGGGGATCTTCAGCGGAAAGCTCCCGTGAGAATCGTACAGGGTGAGCGCAGCCGTTTGGTCGCCCAGGGCGTGCTCGACATCACCCAGCGGGGTCACGTCGTCATGCCTCGACCGCGAAAGGACCGTTTCGCCTGCGCCGCTGATGCGCCCGTGTTCACAGCCTGACATCCGTCGTCAGCCTGCTGATAGCGACCGCGCGGATCTTCGGGGCGAGTTGAAACGTGTGCTCCCCGGCATGAACGACATCGAGCTGGTCGAGCTTCAAGTCCTCCATCGCGATGTGCATCGACCTGGTCACCGCGGGCGCGACCGTGAGCTTGATCTCGAACCCCCGCCGCTTGCCGTCGCGGATGACGAGGAAGTCGAGCTCCGCCCCCTGGTAGGTGGACCAGAAGAAGCACTCGCGCTCGTCGAGGCTGAGCAGATCCACGAGCTGCTCGATCACAAAGCCCTCGAACGACCCCCCCCCCGCAGCGGGAGAACCCAGCAGCGCCTGTTCCGTCCGGATGCCGAGCAATGCGTGGAGCATCCCGGGATCGCGCAGGTACACCTTCGGCGCCTTGACTTCCCGCTTGCCGAGGTTCGCGTGCCAGGGCCGCAACGATCGAACCATGAACGTCTGAACGAGCGCGTCGAGGTAGCGCCGCACGGTGGTGTCGCCGACTCCAAGCGAGCCGCCCAGCTGCGAGTAGTTGATCAGCTGCCCGTGCACGTGACCCAACATCGTCCAGAACCGAAGCATCGTCGGAGCCGGGACCCCGATCCCCAGCTGAGGAAGATCCGTCTGAATGAACGTTCGAATGAAGCCTTCCCGCCACCGCCAGCTTTGATCCTCGGTTCGCGCGGTGAAGGCGGCCGGAAACCCTCCCCGGCGCCACAGCTTCTTCCACGCCGTCGGCTTCACCTCGGTCAGGCTGAGTCCGGGGAGGACGTAGAACGTCACCCGGCCCGCGAGGCTCTCACTGCTCTGCTTGAGCAGCTGCGGCGAGGCGCTGCCCAACACGAGGAACCGCGCCGGGAGCGGACGCCGATCGCCCAGCCCGCGCAGAGTGGGAAACAACTCAGGGCGCAGCTGCACCTCGTCGAGGACAATCAGGCCCTCCAGAGGCTCGAGTGCCAGAAGGGGGTCGGTGAGCCGCGCGAGGTCGGTCGAACGCTCGAGGTCGCAGAACTCCACCGGAGGCTTCCTCGATCGGGCGACGGCGCGGGCAAGCGTCGTCTTCCCCACGTGCCGGGGCCCAAGCAGCGCCACCACCGGAGTCTCACGCAACAGCTTTCCCAGCGTGCGCTCGTGCTTGAGTCGTCGAATCACGTCAAAACGGGACCATGAAGATTCGATGCTCAACGACGAATATTCATGGAATGAGGAATGGACCCGCTGTTCTCGGCGAAGACCTGGAAGGCACGGTCGGAGCGCCTCTACAGCGGCAGGCGGCGGCCCGCGTGGCGTTTAGGAACTTGCTGGTCCGCCTTTGGGATGCGCGACGCAGCGGCTTGAGAAGGCCAGATTGACGTACTAAATTCTGACCTATGAAAGCCTCGAGTATTCGTCCCATCACCGAGCTGAAGAACCGAACCAAGCAGCTGGTCCAAGAGGTCTCCGACTCGGGCCAGTCGGTCGTGATTACCCAGAACGGAAAGCCCAAGGTCGTCCTGATGGGCGTCGAAGAGCACGACCGCCTCAACGACACCCTGCTGATGCTGAAGCTGCTGGCGCATGGGCAGGAAGTGCAGCAAGGCGGCAAGCGGTACTCGACGGCGGAAGTCAGGAAGTTGGCGCACGCCGCCCTCGCGAGGGCGCGGAAGAGATGAGGGCTCGCCGGTACGCGGTGGAGTGGATGGAAGTCAGCCGTCGCGACCTAGAAGCCATCGCCGCGCATCTGTGGGTCGAAGCTCCACTGCGCGCTGAAAAGATCCTCGACCGGATCATCGACAAAGGACAGTCGCTTCGCCGACTTCCACAACGGGGGCGTGTGGTTCCCGAGTTGCGCGATGTCGGAGAGCGCTCATGGCTCGAGCTTCAAGAGCACCCCTGGAGAATCGTTTATCGAATCACCGGAAACGCCGTCGAAATCCACGGGGTCCTGGACTCGCGTCGGCACCTCGATGACGTCCTGCGCGAACGAATTGTCTCGGGCGCCCGAGTCTAAGGCGGCCGATCCGAATTGGCCGATCCGGGTAGGCGCCATTGATGGCGCCTCGTCGAGCCCTCAGTGTCGACTGGCCTTGTTGCATCCTTCCCGAAGTGAGACGAACGCAACCATCATGGTCCAGGACACAATCGACTCCGACGAGCTCCAGGCACTCGACGACTATTGGCGTGCGGCGAACTACCTCACCGTTGGCCAAATATACCTGCTGTCGAATCCGCTTTTGCGCGAGCCCCTCCGCCTGCGGGACATCAAACCGCGCCTGCTTGGGCATTGGGGAACATCGCCAGGCCTGAGTCTTCTGTACGTCCATCTGAATCGGCTCATTCGAAAGCACGATCTCAACGTCGTCTATTTCGCCGGCCCCGGGCACGGGGGCCCGGCGATCCTGGCCAACCTCTATCTCGAGGGGACCTATTCAGAGGTCTATCGGAACGTGACGGAGAACGAGATCGGGATGTTGCGCCTCTTTCGCCAATTCTCGACCCCCGGGGGAGTGCCCAGCCACGTGGGGCCGCCCACGCCGGGTTCCATTCACGAAGGAGGCGAGCTTGGCTACGTGCTGACCCACGCGTTCGGCGCGGTCTTCGATAATCCTGGTCTCCTCGCAGTAGCCGTGGTGGGCGACGGGGAAGCAGAGACCGCGCCTCTTGAAGGCTCCTGGAAGGGCATTCGCTTCCTCAACGCCGCCCGCGATGGAGCGGTGCTGCCAGTCCTTCACCTCAATGGTTACAAAATCTCGGGACCGACGGTGCTCGGTCGAGCGACGGACGCGTCGATCCGCAGCCTTCTCGAGGGGCATGGGTACGACGTTCATTTCGTGACGGGAGACGAGCCGCTCAAGGTTCATCGCGCGCTCGCTGCGACGTTGGACGCATGCGTGGCGGACATTCGATCGATTCAAGAAGCGGCGCGAACGCGCGGAGTGGGCGGTACCCCGCACTGGCCCGCGATCGTCCTGCGGACTCCGAAAGGATGGACGGGCCCGAAGACGGTGAATGGTCTGCCGGTTGAGGGCACGTTCCGAGCGCATCAGGTGCCGCTGGGCAATGTGCGGGCCGATCCAAAACAATTGTCGATGTTGGAGACGTGGATGCGCAGCTATCAGCCAGAGCGCCTCTTCGATGAGCACGGACGGCTGGCAAGACACTTGAGAGAGCTCGCTCCGAAGGGAGACCGGCGCATGGGCAAGAACCCTCACGCAAACGGCGGGAAGCTCACCGTGCCCCTCGATATGCCCGACTTCGCGGCGTACGCGGTTTCTGTGCCCGAGCACGGCTCCGTTCACCACGAGTCGACGCGAGCGCTCGGGGGAATGCTGCGCGACATCTACTCCCGCAACCCCAAAACCTTTCGCCTTTTTTGCCCAGACGAAACCAATTCGAATCGGCTGGGTGCGGTGTTCGAGGTCGAGACGCGCTGCTTCCAGGAGCCTACCATTGCCATCGACGACCACGTGTCCGCGGAAGGGCGGGTGATGGAGGTGTTGAGCGAGCACAACTGCGAAGGGTGGCTGGAAGGCTATGTGCTCACCGGCCGCCACGGCCTCTTTGCGACCTACGAGGCGTTTGCCCTCATCGTCGCTTCGATGGCGACTCAACATGCCAAATGGCTCGAAACCTGCGCTTCCCTGCCTTGGCGAGAGCCTGTTCCGTCGCTCAACTACCTGCTCACCTCAACCTGCTGGAGAAACGACCACAACGGGTTCAGCCATCAGGGCCCGGGGTTCATGGACACCATCATCTCGAAGAGAGGCACTGTCGCGCGCGTCTACTTGCCCCCTGATGCGAATTGCCTCTTGGCGATCGCCGACCATTGCCTGCGCAGCAAGAACTACGTGAACCTCATCATCATCGACAAACAGCCGCAGCTTCAGTGGCTGGACATGGCGGCGGCGCGCGAGCATTGCGCGAGGGGTGCGTCGACATGGGAATGGGCCGGCACGGAAGGGAACGCGAAGGATGGGACCGAGCCCGATCTGATTCTCGCCTGCGCCGGAGATGTGCCGACCCTCGAGACGCTGGCCGCAGCTTCGTGGCTGCGAAAGAACGTGCCGTCGATGCGCGTGCGCTTCGTGAACGTGGTCGACCTGATGACGTTGTTCTCACCGCGGGAGCATCCGCATGGAATGAACGACGACAGATTCATCGAGCTCTTTACGAGGGATACTCATGTCCTCTTCTCGTTTCACGGATACCCCGGCGCCATCCATCAATTGCTCCACGGTCGGCCGAATGCCCACCGCTTCCACGTGCGCGGGTACAAAGAGGAAGGAACGACGACGACTCCCTTCGACATGGTCGTTCTGAACGAAACAAGTCGGTTTCACCTCTGCATGGATGCGATCCGGCGTACCCGTCGACCGCTCGCTGACGCAGGCGAGCGCATCCAGGATTGCGCCCGCATCCTCGAAAATCATCGCGCGTACGTCGACGAGCACTTCGAAGACATGCCTGAAATCTCAAACTGGACCTGGACCCCTTGAGCGACGTGCCTATTTCGCAGGTGAAGAATCTTGCTCTGGCCAACCTCGAGGCGGTGACGCTGCAACCGCTGAAAGAGATCGAACCCGGTGTCTTTGTCGGAGAGTGGACCGACTCACACATCGCCGCCCGGCTCTCTTTGCCCCAGCTCGTTCGCGGGATGCCGGTGAAGGGCACGCCAATCGCGTTCACGTCGACCACGGGCACATTCGTCGTCGCGGGATCCGACGACCCAGCCGGCCTGCTCCGAGCGTTCGAGCTGTCGGCCTCGTGTCTGACGACCGAGACCGCGGAGCAGACGCTGACGAACCACCCGTGGATCCTCGATGCAGCGGGATTGAAGCGTTGGGAGGTTCCGTCGGCTCACCCGCTCGCCGCCCACCTGAAAACCGCCCACGCCTCGCAACAGCAGCGGTCGTGACGGGCCCTGGTCCATCCGGCCCATGCCGCCCGGCGTCGGACCAGCGAGCGGGCCCAACACCGCGCCACCTCCGACCGTCGCTAGGGCCTGGGAAAGTTGTCGACCGAGACGCAGCTCTTCGAATCGCCCAACTCGAGAAACGGGGGCCAGGTCTGCTTGACGTAGGTGGTGTTGAAGGCCGCGTCCCAGCACTCGAACTGGGTGGCTCCTTTGTAGCCCATCGCTCCTTCGGTGACGGTCAGCACCCCGAAGCCCGCGCCGGAAGCCAGCCACGCGGTTCCCACATCGAGTCGCGAGATGTTGGGGTCGGTGCTTTTGCTCGTGAAACTCATTCCCCCCGACTTGTCCTCATTTTCCTGGTACCCATAATCGAGGCTCTGCAGCACCTGTCCGGGCTTGACGGTGAACTTCATCACCACCGTGACGGGGAACATGTCGGTGACGTAGCTCACCTCGATTTTTTCCAGTAACTCGAGGGCCTTCGCCGTCTTCAGTTGATGTGCGACCGCGTCTGCCGCGTGGATGATCAGCGCGCCACTTCCCTTGCGCAGTGACTCGGACGCCTTGAACGAGCCGGTGACGGTGTCGAAGAACTCGCCGTCCTTCGGCCGGTGCTGGAAGGCGTAGGTAAAGTTCTTGTCGTCGACCTTGGTAATCACGGCCCGAAATTCGAAGCCCGGGTTGTCCTTGTCTGCCCACGGGCCCCAGGTGCGCGACTCGTCGGTGCGGCTCGTCGGAGGGTAAGAGCGAATGAGGTCCAGGGCCCCGACCAGGAATGTGAGGATTCCGTTGAACTTGTCGGAAGCGTCCTTCGAGTCGGTATACCGCTGCGAGCGTTCGCCAATCGCGAGTGCATCGCGCCGGGTTCCTTCGCCGGCCAGGGCTCCGGCGGTGCCGGTCGGCAGCTTGGATCTCAGCTGCTCTTTGGTCGGCATGGCATTGAGGAACTCGAGGTCCTTGTTCGACCAGTTGCCACAACCGGAAATCATCAGGCAGCTGCACAGAAGCGCGATTGTTTTCATGACCTAGTCCCGAAACTCATAGTTGAGAACCGACGCCAATTCGAGATACCCAAAGTTTCTCACCTGATCGACGTTGTACAAAAGGTAGTGAAGGCGCCCACGCACGCTGATCGACACGCTCTTGCTGATGCGCAGCTTGAGCCCGACCACCGCGCCCGGTGAGAACGTCTGATAGTTCTGCGCCGGCAGGCCCGAGCCCGGAAACTCGCGACCCATGATGTTCAACCCCAACCGAATGCCAAGGAAGGGGACCCAGGTGCTGTCCGGCCACTCGTAGAGAACCGAGCTGCCGACCGAGAGCAGCGAGTAGCGGTAGCCGGTCGTCAACGCTCCGGTCTTCAAAATCCCATTGGCAAAGCCATACAGCCCATCGATTCCGATTCCGAAGCCCTTGCCGAACGCGTTGTGGAACGTCGCGTCGATTCCGACCACCGGGGCTGAAGGAAACGTGCCTCCATTCGAGAGCGGCTGATCGAAGACCAGCTGGTAGCTGCCTGAGGCGCCCAGGCTCCAGTGACGGGTGTAGATGAGGTTGCGCTCGACGCCCTTGACCGGATCGTCGGCGAACGCGACGTTCTTCAAGCGCGTTTCATCGAGCACCGCCAGTTGCCCCGCGGCGACGGACACCTCACCCACGCGCAGGTGGTCCACCAGCCGCCGCTTGACCACGTAGCGCCCGGGGGCCAGCGCGACCCGCCGTTCGACATTGGCCACCTTCGACAGCTCAGCGACCACGAAGCCCCTCGGGTCGATCAGAAAGTACGTCCCCGCTGGAACCGCCGCCGGAAACTGCAGCCCTTCCTTGCGGTCGGCAAAATCGGTGAGAACCAGGTCGCCGTTGCCCGCCAGGTCGAAGCTGAACGTGGGGTGCTGGGCGCCGGCGGCACTCTCGGCGGTGTCGGCGACAGTTCGCTCGTAGGCGTAGGCATAGGCCTCACCCAGGCTGACCTTCCCGTCTCCGCTGCGGTCCGCGTCGCCGAGCAGGCCACTGGCGAGGTGGTGCGAAAAGTAGCTCCCGCCGATCACATCGGACTCTTGCGAGTCTTCGTCCGAGGCGCTGGACGTGAGGATCACCAGGCCCTTCGTCGCCCGCGTTTCATCGGCTTCGACTTCGAAGGCGGGGGCCCGGCGGGCTCCCTTGGCGCGGGTCATCGTCCCCGATCGACAGGCGTCGAACACCGCGACCCTCATGTCCGCGGGAGACTGGGCCAGCCGCGCCTTCAGCGATTCCATCGGAAGCTTGCTCGACCCCAGCCGCAGCGCCCCGTCCTTCGCGTGCCCTGAAAAGTAGAAGAAGAGCGAAGTGCGATTGCCCTGGGTGCGGGCGTCTTTGGCGCGACGCTCGAGCTCTGCCAGCGCGGTCAGCAGATCCTGGGCGTCGGCGTTGAGCAGCAGCATCGCGTCGGGCTCCTGCACCCCTCCGACCCGGGTGAGGATCGCGTGCAGCTTGCGTGCATCGTCGCGGGCATAGAGCAGCTCGCGCGTTCCGGGCCCGCCTTCGTCATTGCCCGCGATCAACGCGAACCTCCGAATCGGCCCGGAAGGCCCGGCCGTCGCCGCGGGCATGGGCGCCCACCCCTCTTGCCCCGATGCTGAGCCCGTGAGCATCAGACCCAGCCAAAGCCAGTGACCGCGCGAGGGTCGAGCGGTGGTGAAGCGCGAAGTCACGGCTTGAGAAAAGTCCGATGAAATTGCTCGCCGGGAAGGTCCAGAGTTCCCAGCTGCGACAGGTTGCCCCGCGCTTCGTCATAGCGGGCCCGGGCCGCGCGGCGAACGTCTTCCACGTCGATCGGGTCGGCGGTCATCACCACGACCAGCCGCTCGAGGCCGTGCCCGGTGAACTCGAGACTGTCCGACAGGTATTCCTTCGCCCCGTCGTTGCGCACCCGAATGCTGGGCCCGCGCTCGGGGTACAGCGCCGTCACCTCGCCGCTCTCGTCGATGCTCACCGCGGCGAGGTAGCGGTAGTTGCCGGCGCGGAACCCGATTCGGACCCGTTCGCCGTGGCCGAGCGCCTCGGGAAGCAGGGGATCAGGCGACCCCATGCGCTGCGGGCCGTTGGCCTGTCCGGCGATCACCACTTCGACTTCGCTGCCGCCCTTGAGTCGGTGGGTGGGCTCGCCGGTCGTCGCGCGCATCACCAGAGGGATTCCGGCCAGCAACAACACCGTCGCCGCGATCGCGATCAAGATCTTGACCGGCCCTCCCGTGGTCTTCGGAGTCGGCCTCGGCTGACGCATCGCTCGCTCGACACCGGCCGCAAAGCGCTCGAACGGAATCGCGGCTTCGAAGCTCTGCTGCTGCTCTTGAAGTTGGGTCAGCCGCGCCTTGCAGTCCGTACAGCCGGTCAGGTGGGTGGATATGGCTTCGATCGTTTCGCCCGTGAGCAGCCGACGCAGCTCGATTTCCCGGGGGTGAAGGGGGGCTGCTGGATTCATGGCTCGTCGAACTCCGCCTTTGTTGCCGCAGCGAACTCACGCAGGCGTTTGCGAATGGTGGGCACCGAACGGCCCAGAAGTACCCCGATCTCTTCCAGCGTCATCTCGTCGACCCAGTAGTGCACGACGGCCGACTGGGTCTCGAGGTCGAAATTTTCCAGCGCCCGCCGCACCAGGTCGCGCTTCTCGAGCAGGTGAGGGCCGCCGTGACCTTCACCGCGGTTCTGCTCGTCGCGCGCGTATTGCCCCTTCCACTTCGCCGCATCTGAGCGCAGCAGATTGAGGCAATGGTGGGTGCTGATCTTGAGCAGCCAGGTGAGGGGAGACGACTCGCCGCGAAATTCGCGCTCATGAACCATGGCTCTGGCGAATACGTCCTGCATCGCGTCCTCCGCCTTGGCGGAATCCTTCAAGAGGTACTGACAGCGGCCGTACACCGTGCTGCCGAACTTCACGTACAGCTCTTTCAACCAGACACGCCCAGCGCTCTTTCCCCCTTCGATGACTTCGAGCGCCGGACGGTTCATGCACCGTTAGTTTACCTACGACTGCGCTCCATTCAGGGAGCGACGAGTGAGAAGTCAGCGGTCTTGAAGGCGCAAGCGCTTTCGGCGCCCCAACCGCCGGTGGGTGCAAACGACGCCACCAGGTAGCGCGAGGCGAAGTTGCTGTCCCAGCACTCGCTGAAGGTCGCTTCCGAGGTCAGGTTGCCTCCGTTGACCTTCAC
>JAYVCD010000356.1:0-24170 GCA_043750125.1 Archangiaceae bacterium
TTCGCCTACTTCAACGACTTCGCGCCTGGGTCCGACCTGCGGCCGGCGGTGGTCCCAGTCGGAGGCTCGGCCAGCTACGTCCTCGACGCCGGAGATCCAGACGGGGATCCGATCTGGGTCACCTGGACCGGTGGGGGCTACGCGTGGGACGGAGGCGACCCGCGCACCATCACCGTCCTTGGGCCCGCCCCGAACAACACCTGTGGCTTGCTGCCGGTGGCGCCTTCACTGGTAGGAATGCTTTCAGACGGCCTGGCTGCCCACGACCGGCAAATCGTCATTCCGGTGACGGTCACGGGCACTGGGAGGCCCTCGCCGATGCTGAGCGCCAGTCCTGCGGCACTCGCGTTTACGGCCGGGGACAGGACCCAGGCGGTGACGGCGAGCTTCCCGGCTGACAGCGGCTGCGCCCCGCCGACCCTGACCTGGGCGATGGTTCCAGACGCAGGCTTCCTGGGCCTTGGCACGAGCGGGGCCAGCCTCTCTCTGAGCCCCCCGATCGTGTTCTGTCGCAGCTCGGCGCAGACGTTCACGCTCATCGGCACCGATGCGGCGGATGCTTCGGTGGTCGTCCCGGTGACGCTCGCCCCCTGGGGCCGCCCGAACACTCCGGTCTTTGTTTCGTCGCTGGTCTCGCAGCGCGCCGGTACCGATGCAGGCTATGCGCCGAGCCTGGCGCCGGCCCACGCGTGTGAAGCGACTGCGGGTTTCCCCGGAACTGACCTCGATTGGACCTTCGATGGCGGCGTGCCGGGAGTGAGCCTCGCGCCCAGCGTCAATCGGCTCTTCGTCTACTCGACCAACGCGTGCGTCGGAGGAACGGTGACCGCGTACGCGACGCGCAAAGTCAGCAACGTCAGTCCCGATCAGTCCTCGATCGGGTCAGGGGTGCTGCAGATTCAGCTGCTGCCCGATTGGAGCCCGATCACTGCTTTCGACGCCGGCTTTTCCTACGACCCCGCGCTGAGCCGGCTCGTCGGCGGCTTCAGCACCGGGGCCAACTGCGAAGCCGATCGCGATCTTCGTGCCCGGGTGCGGGTGATGACCCGCGACGGGGGTCCGCTCAATGCGAAAGGCGGGTTCGCCGTGCCAGGGCCGTGGGCGGTCGATGTCCCCGGCGGCTGTGGAGGAGGCAGCTTCCTCGCGACCGCGACGCTCATCGACGACGCCGGAATGGCTTACGGGCCACCGGCTTCCTTCGAGTTTCAGGCCGAACGCATCGAGGCCCGGGTCCCCGAGCTGAACCTCACGTCGGTGCCGGTCACTTGCGAGAACGGTGCGCGCGGCCTGCTGCAGTTGGACCTGTTGCCCACCGATTGTGCGGTCGAGCAGTTCAGCTGGACGCAAAATCAGGGGCCCGCGGTGACGTTGTTCTCCGATGCGGGGGTGGGTGTCTCGTTCGCCACCGCTCCAAAAGATCTTCAGGCCCAGGCGGGACAGCAGCTGGGCTGGTCGATCACCGCCACGGTAGGGGTCGGCAATTCGCAGGTGGCCTCACGCAGCATTCGGCTGGTGCCCGAAGCCTTCGTTCAGATCGCCCATCGCACCGACGTTCCGGTGGCGCGCGAGGAAGAAGCCGTCGGAATCGAAGTGATCCTCACCAACCGCACGGACTGTGCGGTCAGCGGGCTGGTGCTGCGCGAAACCCTGGGAGGACTCGTGCCTGTCCCCGGCAGCCTTCGCGTCGCCGGCGCGACGGTCGAAGCGACGATTGTCGGAGACGTTCTCGACGTGCCCGGCCTGTCGCTGCCGGCGAACCAATCGACCCACATCACCTACCTGGCCCGGGTGCGGCTGCTGTCGGCGGCCCGCCCGAGCGGACAGGTCTGGCTCAAGGGCACCGACGTGACGTTGCCCGATGTGCGGGTCGTCGCGACGACTGGCTGCGGCTGCGATTCGACCGGAAGTGCCCTGGGGCTGTGGGCGCTGGCAGCCGCCCTCGTGCGTTCGAGGCGGCGATCGGGATAAGTTCCCGCGGTTTTCCGTCCTCGCAGTCCCCGCGCGCCATCCCCCTCCATGATCAATCGCAGAAACCTGCTTGTCCTAGGTGCGTTCGTTGCCGGCTGTGGCGGGGTCCGCGTCTCGAGCTTCGATGGCGGTCGCGATGGCGGCGCGCTCGGCGAATGCCACTCTGATCTCGATTGCCCGTTGGGCCGGCAATGCCTGGATCACAGTTGTGCCGCGCCGAACATCCCGGACGCGGGCCCTCACATCTGCATGCGGGACGAAGACTGCGGCAACGGACAGCTGTGTTTGAAGAGCACCGGCGACTGCATCCAGGTCAAGCCCGTCGATGGCGGGGTGTTCGATGCAGGGGCAGCTCCCGCGTGCACTGCGCAGCTCGTCCTTTCCTGTGGAGTGAGCAAGCTGGGCGAGTGCCTGCTCGGCACCACGACCTGTGTCGAAGGCGCTACGGGCTGGGCTTTCGGATCGTGCATGGGCGCCATCAATCCCCGGCCTGAGATCTGCGATGGGAAGGACAACAACTGCAACGGCATCGCCGATGACGGCCTGGCGGATCTCACCTGCGGCGTCGGGGCCTGTGAGCGAACCGTGCCCGCCTGCGCGGGTGGGGTCGACAACGTCTGTGTCCCGGGGGATGCCCGAATCGAGACGTGCGATGGGCTCGACAACGATTGCAACGGGATCATCGACGATGGCCTTGCTCCGTTGGCCTGCGGCGCCGGAGCCTGTGCGCGTTCGGTTCCCGCATGCCTGATGGGAATGCCGCGCACCTGCAGCCCGGGCACGTCTTCCGCCGAGGTTTGCAACAGCCTCGATGACGACTGCAATGGGGTGGTCGACGACGGGCTTCCGGTGCTCACCTGTGGCGTCGGCGCATGCGTTCGAACAATCAACTCGTGCGTCAACGGTCAGCCGCAGACCTGTACTCCGGGCCTGGCGACCGCAGAGCTCTGCAACGGGCTCGACGACGACTGCAACGGCACCATCGATGAAGGGTTGGGAGCGCTCAACTGCGGGGTGGGCGCCTGCGCGCGCAGCACCCCCGCGTGCCTGCTCGGCGCTGCGCAGGTGTGCACCCCCGGGATGCCCACCCTCGAGACTTGCAACGGCCTCGACGACAACTGCGATGGCTTGATCGACAACGGGCTTCCGACCGCCAGCTGCGGAGTCGGCGCCTGCGCTCGCACGGTCTCCAGTTGCGCGAACGGGGTGCCGCAAAGCTGCACTCCGGGAATTGCGACGGCGGAGATCTGCGATGGGCTCGACAACGACTGCAACGGTCAAGTCGACGAAGGCCTTTCCGTCGTCACCTGTGGCCTGGGCATCTGCCAGCGCACGGTGACCGCGTGCCTCAGTGGAGTGCCCCAGGTCTGCAGCCCGGGCGTGGGGGCGATCGAGCTGTGCAACGGCGTCGACGACAACTGCAACGGGGTGATCGACGAAGGCTGCAACTGCACCGATGGGCAGACCCGCTCTTGCTACGGCGGCCCGCCCTCGACCCAGAACGTGGGCAAGTGTCATGGCGGCTCACAGACCTGCGTCGGCGGAAACTGGGCCGCATGCGGGGGCCAGGTCGTCCCTGCGACCGAGGTCTGCAACGGCTTCGACGATGACTGCAACGGGGCCACCGACGAAGGCTTCGGAACGGTCTCGTGCGGGGTCGGCGCCTGCGCGCGGTCCACCGCGGTGTGCGTGGGAGGCGTCGTGCAGAGCTGCGTACCCGGGCCGGCCGCCGCCGAGACTTGCAACGGCGTCGACGACAACTGCGACGGCACTGTCGATGAAGGGCTGGGAACGGTTTCGTGCGGCGTGGGCGTCTGCGCGCGCGTCGTCACCGCGTGCGTCGCGGGCGTGGCTCAGACCTGCATTCCGGGCCCCAGCAGCGCCGAGGCCTGCGATGGGGTGGACAACAACTGCAACGGAACGGTCGATGAGGGGCTGGGGAATCTCTCGTGCGGTGTCGGCGCGTGCGCGCGGACAGTCGCGGCCTGCGCCGGGGGCGCGTCCCAGGCGTGCGTGCCCGGTGCGCCCACGGCCGAGGTCTGCGATGGGGTGGACAACAACTGCAACGGCAGCACCGATGAAGGATTGGGCAACCGCTCGTGCGGCGTCGGAGTCTGTGCGCGCTCGGTCGTCGCCTGCGTCGGGGGCGTCTCTCAGACCTGCACTCCCGGACCCACCGCGGTCGAGAGCTGCAACGGGCTCGACGACGATTGCAACGGGACGATCGACAACGCCACCTGCCCGCCGGTCACTTCGTGCCCGGTGGACAAGACGGTCAATCCGAATACGACGGTGACGCTCAACACCACGGCGACGTCCCCAGTCGGTCGCCCGCTGACGTGCGCGTGGACGGTGGTCAGTCGGCCTTCGACCAGCAACGGAATGTTTACCGCGCCGGGCAACTGCGCCAGCTCGGGGTACTTCGCCGACGTGGTGGGAAATCACGTGCTGCGCTTCACGGCCAGCGATTCGTTCGGTCAGACGAGCAGCTGCGATGTGACGATCACCGTCAAGCCACTGGGAGATCTGTGGGTCGAGCTGACGTGGAAGCAGAACAACGACATGGATCTCCACCTGCTGCACCCGATGGGGGGAATGGCGAACAACCCGGCGTCGTGGCACACGCCGCCGTTCGACTGCGACTGGAACAACCGCACCCCGAGCTGGGATTCGCCGGGGATCGCCGATGACCCGTCGCTCGATCGCGACGACATCACCGCGAAGGGTCCGGAAAACATCCGGATCAACGTCCCGTCGACCAACCACCTCTACACGATCGGTGTGCACATGTTCTCGTGGGCCGGTTCGCCGACACCCGTCGACACCACGCTGAAGATCTTCTGCGGAGGCGTGCTCAAGCAGACGCTCACCCGCAGCTTCAGCAAGGTCAGCCAGATGTGGATCGTCGGGACGGTGGCCTTCCCCGGACCCGGCGGCTGCGTCTTCAACGCGACCGGGACGACGATTCTGGTGCCCTGATCGGCGGTTGTGCGCTGCGCTGTTGACGTTGAACCGGTAGCGATTTATGAGGCAGCCGCTTTTGCAGATCGGCCCCGTCGTCTAGTGGCCTAGGACGGTGCCCTCTCACGGCATAAACCCGGGTTCGAATCCCGGCGGGGTCAAAATTCCTCGTCCAGGCGGAAAAAGGCTCCCAGAAATGGGGGCCTTTTTTTTGTTCGTCCTACCGGGAGTTACTGCGGAGGAGCGCTCGGCCGGGGGGCCTGGCCGGGCAGACCAAACGCCAATGAGCGTTCGACCATTTCCTGAATCACGACGTCGGGGTGCTCGGCGTCGATTACGTCCGGGGCGAAGTCATGCCGCCAGGCGAAGTAGCTGTGCGAAAAACTCTCGGCCAGCAAACGCTGCACCCGGAACGGACTCTCGTGAGGCTCGGGCGGCGCGTCCCTCTGCTCGGGCGGCAGGAAGAACGAGTCGTGAAACACCACCGCCCGCGGTAATCCCGGCGGGCCTCGATAGGTGGCGACCCTCGGGCCTCCTTTGCGAAAATTGTCGGGCGTCTCTTCCACTGCGCGAAAGGGCGAGCGCGCGTTCAGCTCGAAGCGCTCGTCCCGGACCACTCCCACCATGCCCAGCATCGCGCTGAGATCTCCGCTGAAGGGCGGAGCGGCCTTGAGCTCGAAGTCCGACGCCTGCCGCGTCGGCAGTTGCGGGAACCAGCGGGTCAGCTGCTGCGCCATTTCCTGATAGGCGAAGAACAGTCCCCGATCGGTCCAGTGGGTATCGGTCTTGTGGTACAGCTGACCGACGCCCTTATTGGCCCGCAAGATCGTTCGCACGTCCAGGATTTCGAACGTCGAATGGGCCTTCAGGTGATCGACCAGCTGGCTCATCCGATTGGTCGCGCCCGCCGGCAGCTCGTCCGGCATCATCTCTGGGTAGATGGACTCCTTGTTGGGGCCGACCATCAGCAGGTACTTGGCTCCCTTCGACGCCAGCCAGTCTCGCCGCGCCTCGAGCTCGGCCTGAATGAAGTTAAGCTCGCCGGGGCTGAAGGGGGCCTGGCCAAGGAAGACGGGAATCGAGCTTTCTCCGGTGTAGAAAAGCCAACCTTCCTTCCCGACCACCACCCGGTCTGAGGACGAGACTCCGACCTTCAGCTTGAAGAGCGCGTGGCCGCGGATCAGCTGGCGCCGGAAGCCGAAGGCGTCATTCCAGAAGGCGTCGACTTTGGGCGGAAGGTCGCGAAGCTCCTGGCCCGTGGTCGGCCAGCCTGGTGCAGGCGCCGTGGCGCGGTTCTCTCCGAGCTCGGAGCCGGAATCGAGGGAGAAGACCCGCCCGCACAGCGGCAAGCAGAGGGCGACCAGGAAAGCTCCCACCCGCAATCCGCTTCCCACATTCTGCGCGCCGGGCAGGTTCACTTTTAGAATCGAAAGTAGATGAAGGGGTTGTACGTGCCCGCCGAAAGCCGCATCGCGCAGGCGAGAAAGATGCACGCCAGGGCGCCCGTTCCGCAGAGCGACAGCCCCAGTTGGGAGACCGGCGAGCGAAGGCGTTCTCGCAACTTGTCGAGCAACGGCAGCAGCGGCCAGCTGCCCAGCGCGCCCGCGACGAGGGCCATCACGGTCTCGGTGTCCAGGTAGCGGTGGGCGGAGGCTGCTGCCGCTCCCGCTCCGAACATCGCCTTGAGGAAAGCGAGCGCTTCAGGAAGGGTGTTGGCGCGGAAGAAGACCCAGGCAATCAGCACCGCCACCAGCACATAGAGGTGCCCGAGGCTGCGGACGGCGGGCGAAAGCGGGCGTGAGGGCAGCACCCGCTCGACCACCAGGAAGAAGCCGTGCAGCAGGCCCCAGATGACGAAATTCCAACTCGCGCCGTGCCAGAGACCGCACAGAAAGAACACCACCATCAGGTTCAGGTAGGTCCGCGCCGGGCTGCCCCGGTTCCCGCCCAGCGGCACGTAGAGGTAGTCGCGAAACCAGCGCGAGAGCGACTGGTGCCAGCGCCGCCAGAAATCGGTCATGGACCGCGCGGTGTAGGGGTAGTTGAAATTCTCGGGGAAATGAAAGCCGAACAGCCGCGCCAGCCCGATGGCCATGTCCGAGTAGCCGGAGAAATCGAAGTAGATCTGCAGCGCGTAACAGGTGACTCCGAGCCAGGCGACGCGGGTGGTCAGCTCTGAAGGCCCGAGCTTGAAGATCGCGTCGGCGGTGATCGCCAGGGTGTTGGCGATCAGGATTTTCTTGCCCAGCCCGAGCGTGAAGCGGCGGACTCCGATGGCCAGGTCTTCCAGCAGCACGACTCGTGAGCGGAGCTGATTGGAGATCTCGTGGTACCGGACGATCGGGCCCGCGATCAGCTGCGGGAAAAACGAGATGTAGAGAGCGGTGAGGAAGATGTTTTTCTGGGCGGGCGCCTGTCGCCGGTAGACGTCGATCACGTAGGACAGCGCGTGAAACGTGAAAAAAGAAATCCCCAGCGGAAGGTCCACTGCCGGAACTGGGACCTGCGGCTGGTGGGCCCAGCCGAGGAGGGCGTTGAGGTTCGCAATCAAGAAACCTGCGTACTTGTAGTAGGCGAGCAGGCCCAGGTTCAGGGCCACCGCGGTCACAATCAGCGCCTTTCTTCCTGACACTGCGTCGGTCCGGTCCACCCAGAGGCCGAGCAGGTAATTGACCAGCACGGACGCGAGCATCACCGCGACGTACTTCGGCTCTCCCCACGCGTAGAAGAGCAGGCTGGCCAGCAGCAGCAGCGGATTGCGCAATTCAATCCGGACCAGGAAGTAGCCGGCCAGGACGAACGGCAGAAACAGGAACAAGAATACGGGAGAGCTGAAAACCATACGGTGCGGGGGAAGCAGCCCGCGAATGACGCACGGGCCGTCAGGCCTTAGTCAAATTCACGTGGGGGGGAAAGCGCGTTCGCGTTTCGGATTCCCAGTGCTCGGCGTCACTGCGCCGGGGCCAGAGCCGCGGTGAGAACTGCCCTCACTGGTGAGGGGTACCGTCGAGCGCGGGAGCGTCGGTGAATAAGTCGACCATGATCGTTGAAGACATGATCAGGACCGCCTGGGCCCACGTTCTGGGTGAATCTTCCACTGCAGCTTTCGGCGAATCGGAATGAAGGTGTCGTAGCTGATGCCGCGGGCCTTGCAGAACTGCAGCGTCGGAGCTCTGTGACGCTTTGAGCACTCTTTGAAATGTGAAGTCTCACCGGCCGAATTCCCGGCCCTTCCCGGACAAACCAACCATGAACACTCAGCGATTCTTCCTTTGCCTCTTTACTGCCGTGACTCTTCTGATGGCGTGCGGTCCGGGAGGTGCTTCCTCTGCCACTCCCGTCAATTGCAAGCTTCAGGGTTATGCCTCGGCGCCCGGCGGGGCCGTGGTGGACACCTGCGTCACAGGGTCGAAACGAGCCCGGCCGCGACGAGCTGCATTCATCAGTGAGCTGCGCGCTTAAAGCATCCGTCGCTGCAAGAGCAGGCGCGGGTGCTTTCCTTTTTGGCCTTCAGGGGACGGTCACGCCCACCGCCGTCGCATGCACGTAGTCTTCCCCGGCGGGAGGAAACTGGCCGGCAGCGTCGAGACGAAAGCTCCACAGCTGCAGTACGAGCCACATTCCACTGGGCGCACCGGCGGGAATGTCGACGAAGAGGGTGGCTCCGGCACCTTCGCGGGTCGTCTTGTAGACGTAGCCTGCGACCGTGACGGTGGTGCCGGTCTCGATGTGCCAGGTGAACTTCGGAGTCGCGGCGCTGCTCGCTCCGAACACGCCGCGCACCATCCAATCACCGGTGGGCCCGGTCGCGTGGGGCGTGAGCGGAATGGAAAGCGTCGTCCCTGCAGCGCCAACGGTCCAATCGCGGGGCGGGTAGAGGGCGTAGTAGGGAATCGGCAGCGCGGCACGCAAGGATCGCCACCCGCGGCCGCCGCGATGTTCGAGTACGACCGCTGGTACCAGAAGCCTCCGAGCTGAATCCGGGTGCCGATGCAGAAGTCGCCATTCTCCTGAGGGTAGCCCTCGTCGAGCTGGGCCCAGGGGGAAACGCTGCGGGCAGGGGACGTAGGGAAGAGGCCCCAACCGGTCGCCACGTCGGGGTCGGTCGCGGCTTCGATGATCTCGTGGCTGCCGACCACAGTGAGCCCCTCGAGCTCGCTCTCGAACGTGGCGGTGCAGCGCTGGACCACGCCCCAGCCATCGCCCGCGACGCCGTAGCCCTGATGGTAGGCGCCCGGCATCGTGCAGGTGGCGTTGCCGGTGAACGCGACGCCCGGAGGTAGGTAGAGCAGGTAGATCGTGTGGCCGTCGGGCGTCGGCGGATTCGGCGCCGCTTGAATCGCCGCCGCGATGAACGCCGTCATCTGCGCATCGGTGAGCACGGTTCCTGAATTCAGCACGCCCCCGGTGAGGTGCACCGACGAGGCGGGCCGCGAGACGCCGAACTCGCTTCCCACCGCGTCCAACCAGGGGCTTTGCACCAGCGCGTCGCCGAACGCGAACAGCGTCGCGGTCAACGGCTCGTTGCGGGCGACGACCGTCGCGACCCGCAGCGGCTGGAGCACCTTGCCTCCGCCGAACGTCAGCTGGGGCCAACCCGCATCGAAGGTGTCCGGGTTGCCGCCGTCGGCGGGCACCGCTGAGACCTGACAACCGGCGAGCAGCAGCGAGATGACCAGCAATCTCATAGCGGCGAGGTACACCGGACAGGCCCAAAGGTGAAACCGCGCCTACCGCTGTGCGCGCGGGAACAGCTTCATTCCCAGCAAGTACAGGCCGCTGGCGATGAAGAAGCCGATGAACCAGGCATAGACGTAAATCTGATCGAAGACGTTTTCAGGCCCTTCGAACAGGTGCGCGCTCTTGAGGAACCCGGGGACGTTCGGAAAGATCCCGATCGCCAGGGCGCCCATCGCGACCCAGTTCACTCCGGCGTAGCGGCCGTTGGGCCGATAGAGATCCGGAACGTCGAGCTGGGTGCGACGCAATAGCCAGTAGTCGGCGATCATGATTCCGGCGATCGGCCCCAGCAGCGCGGAGTAGCCGACCAACCAGTTGAAGATGTACGTGTCGGCGCTCGCGAGCAGCTTCCACGGCATCATCGCGATGCCGAGCAGCCCGGTGATCAGCCCTCCGGTCTTGAACGAGATCAGCCGGGGAGCCAGGTTGGCGAAGTCGTTCGCCGGGCTGACGACGTTCGCTGCGATGTTCACCGACAGCGTGGCCATTCCGACTCCGAGCAGCGAGACGATCGCCACCAGCAAGCGCGTCCCGTCTGACGCGATCAACGGAGCATCCAACCCCGGCGGAGCAGTGCCCGACGTGAGCTGCGAGAGCAGAAAGACCGGATCCCACAGCTTCGCCACCGGAACGTCTTTGAGGATCGCCTGGGTCGCGCTGGTGATCACCACGCCCATCGCCGAGAAGAGGATCATCGTCGTCGGCAAGCCCAGCGTCTGGCCGATCATCTGTTCGCGCTGTCCGCGGCCGAAGCGGGTGAAGTCGGGAATGTTCAACGACAGCGTGGCCCAGAAGCCGATCATCCCCGTCAGCGAGGGCACGAAGACCTTCCAGAAATCCCCGACGGTCTGAAACTTCGAGGGCTGCGAGAGCATCGGGCCGATGCCTCCGGCGCGATTGACCGCCCAGGCCATCAACAGCGCCGCCATCACCATCACCAGCGGAGCCGCCCAGTTCTCGAACACCCGCACCGCATTCATCCCGCGGTAGATGATCAAGATGTTCAGCGCCCAGAAGAAGCCGAAGGTGATCGCGCTCGGAATGCTCAGCCCCAGCACGCTCGTGCCTTCGGCGAGGTGACCAAAGCCGGGCCAGATGGCGTCGATGAACGTCTTCAGCGCTTCCCCGCCAATGAAGGTCTGAATCCCAAACCAGCCACAGGCGACGATCGCGCGCAGCACCGCCGGGACGTTCGCGCCGATCGTTCCAAACGAAGATCGCGCCAGCACCGGAAAGGGGACGCCGTATTTCGTCCCCGGATGCGCGTTGAGCAGAATCGGAACCAGCACGATCAGATTTCCCAGCCCGATGGTCAGCAGCGCCTGCCACCAGTTCATCCCCACCGCGACGAGGCCGCCGGCGAGCATGTAGGTCGGAATGCAGTGGGCCATCGACACCCAGAGCGCGGCGAAGTTGTACGTGGTCCAGGTGCGGCGCGACTTCGGCACCGGCGCCAGATCCCCATTGAAGAGCGGGCTGTTTGCGATGTCGGCAGGAAGTTCCGCCAGCGCTTCTTTGGCCAGCTCGGCGTCGTGCATCTGCCGGCCTTAGCTCTTCACGGGCTCGAGGTCCAAACTCAGTGCGCAGGCCTCGTTGTGCGCACCCTCAGCGTCAGGCCCGAAGCGCGGGAAGGTTGCCCGGGTAGTCGCCGTAGCTGTCGCGGGGAAAGCCCATCGCCCGACAAATCTCCGTCAGCACCGCATTCATCGGGACGTGCTGCCCCGCACTGCCCCCGGCCCAGCGAAGAAATTGGCCCGTCTTGAAATAGCCGTTGCAGTTGCCTGCGAGCAGCAGCGGAACGTCGTCCAGCTGGTGTCCTCCTCCGGTGCGCTGCAGGTTGGTGAAGACGATCAGTGTGCGGTCGAGCAGCGTGGCGTTTCCTTCCTTCACATCGAACAGCCGCTGCATCAAATCGGCGATCTGCTGCACGAACCATTGATCCACAAGATTCTTCCGTCGCAGGAACGCTCCGCCGAGGTGCTCGTTGTGGGCAATTTCGTGATGCTGAAGGAAGGCCGACGGGCCGCCGCCAGTGTCCGCACTGAGGCTGCCTCCTGCAAAAGCCGGGTCCTTCGAGGCCAGCCACGAAAAGTGGTACTGGTTGTTGTGCGAGCTGCACCACTGCAATGAGCCCGTTCGGGTCAGCCCGCACGCCAGCGCCGAGACCAGCATCCCCATCTGCAGCTGGTGGATCTCAGGCACCAGCGGGTTGGCAGTCTCGTTCAAGTAGTTGGCCGTTCTCGACGGAGCCGTGGGCGCCGCACACGTCTGAGCGACCTTCAGTGCCAGCAGCTCGTACTCCCGCACTGCCGTCAGGTGGGCCTGGCATTTGAGCCGGTCTTCCAGCCCCAACCGGGCGCAGCTGCGTTCGAGCTGGACGCCCACCAGGTCCAGCACGCTCTTCTTTTCGGCTCGCAACTTTGCCCGTTCGGCGTCGGTCTGCAGGCGAAGTGCAAACAGCTTGTCGAACAGCTCGACCGGATTGTCATACGGCTGCACCGGGTTCGGCTTCCCCCCCACCGGAGCGCCCGCGAAGCTCAGGAAGATGTCGTCGCCGCTCAGCCGGTGAGCCCGCTGCACCAGGATCCGCTGCGAGGTCGGCACACCTTCCCGGGCAGCGATCTGCGAAGCCAGCCAATAATCGAGTGAAGGGCCCCCGGCGGTCAGCGGTATCCCGTCGCTGATTTTCCCGTCGAAGGGCTTGCCCGCAATGCCGGTGTAGATGAAGGGCATCGCCGCGTGTCCACCCCCCATGCCCACCGCGATCAGGTTCTTGATGTCGACACCGCCGACCAGAAGAATTCTTTCGCGCCACGGCGTCAGGGGCTTGAGCGGCGCGTCTTCGGTCTGGGGAATCGCGAAGTCGGTCACTCCTCCGCTGGGCCAGAAGTTCACGCAGCCGTTGGGCCAAGCGACGAAGACGACATTGGGTGGCAGCGGCATCGGGCTTTGCGCCCTTGCCTGTGAGGCCTGGAACAGGGGCAGCCAGGCCGCGCCCAGGCCGAGGGCTTCGAGCACGCTGCGGCGGGAAAGGCTCAAGGCGTCACTCCGAGGTCGAGCGCCCGGTGGGTGAACGACGGGCTGGTGGCAATCGCGACCAACAGCTCGCGAACGTTGTAGTCGGTGCGGGCAAACGCCACAGAGATCTCGTGCACCGCCGGTGCGTCGGCCGCTGCCTCGCCACGCCCCAGTGCAAAACGCAGCCACTTGGCCGCTACGCAGCGGCGCACTTCGTCGCTGCCGGACAGCAACTGCGCCAGTTGCTGGGGGCCCGTGAACGGGGAGTTGGCCCCATCCATTCGCATTACCGTTCCGGTGGCGTCGATCACCTGGTTCGCGCGCATCGTCTGGAACTTGCCGACCGCGTCGTACTGATCGAGCCCGAAACCGATCGGATCCATGAATTTGTGGCAGCTGTTGCAGGGCTCGATCGAGAAGTGGGCCTCGTGCCGCTGGCGTGACGTGAGCCCCAGCATCGGCACGGGCAGAGGCGGCACGTTGGGCGGGGGCGCCGGTAGCGTCTGACACAGCAGCTCTTCACGAACGAACTTGCCGCGGCGAATCGGGTCCCCTTCGGTGCCGTTTGCGAACGTCGCGAGCAGGCTGACTTGAGTCAGCAGCCCCCATCGATTCGGCAGCGGGGTTTTCACCGGCACATCACTGGTGACTGCCACCCCGTAGAGCTTGGCCAGATCTTTGTTCGGGTACCCGTAGGTGGCGGTGAGCAACGTCGCCAATCGACCATCACCTGCGAGGATCACCTCTTGCGCGAAGGTCATGGTTTCCGCCCGCGCCGCGAGCTTGGCCGCATCGGTCAGATCCGGATCTGCCCTGGAAAGCGAAGTCACGTTTTGCAGCTTGAGCCACTGAACGTGAAACCGAGTCAGGGTCTCGCGCGCCTTCGGGTCGAGCAGCATTCGGCGGGCTTCGCGCTCGACGTCTTCACGGGTGGCCAGTCGCCCCTGTTGCGCAGCGGCGAACAGCACCGCGTCGGGAACGCTTCCCCAAAGGAAATAGGACAAGCGAGCCGCGAGAGGAAAAGGCGAGAGCCTCGCCCGAAGGCCTCCCTCGTCGAGCACGCCGAGGTTCAAGTCCGGGTCGCCCAGGTAGAGAAACGCAGGCGCCTGAAGCATTGCTTGCAGCACCAGCGCCAGCGCCCGGGAGACAGGGTGCCCCAGGGACGACCGCGCGCTCGCATAAAGGGTGGTGAAGTCGGTGATTTCGTCCGTGCTCAAAGGCCGTCGAAACAATTGCGCACCGAAGGTGGTGATGAACTTCAGCGCACAACCCGGCTCGTCCGTCGCCGGGTCGCAAGGCAGCAGCTGTCCGGGAACAATCTTCAGTTGGGCCGCCGAGGCCAGGTCCCCCGCGATGGCGTCCAACCGCTCAGCATCGAGCCCCGAGACCAACCCGGGCGTCGCGAAGCCTGAGCTTCCCGTTCCTTCTGCAGACAACCGTTGTGTCGCCAGTCTCCGGTTGTCCCCCAGGACGTCGCGCACCGTGTTGTCGAACTGCTCGGCCGTCAGCCGCTGCCACCCGAACGGGCCCGCAGTGCGAAGCAACCCGCCGGCGTCGATCGGGCTTACCTCGAGCCGTGGCTTGCCCGTCGGATCCAGGATCTGGCCGGTACAGGCGCTCAGGCCCAGGGGCAGTAGGAGGCACACCCACCGCCCGCCTGCCCAGGCTCTCGAAGAAGGCTGCTGAGATTGAGAGGTGAGCCGGGTCATTGCCGTCCAGCACAAGCGGAAAAACGATGACTGCATCGAGCAGGCCTGACGGGTGCCGCCCTAACCGGTTGATGCCTCGTATCATTGATGGCCTTCGGCCCCCTGGGGATGGTGCCTCGAGGCTCCAGTGCCTCAACTTCGTTCGGCTTTGGCGGTGCAACGACGACTTGAATGAGGCGTCGGGCCGCGTCTTCACCTTTGACTTCAAATGCGTTTCGTGCAGCAGCCAAAGTCGCTTGTCGGGACGATGGGCAGGCGAGAGGACCTTTTCCTGAGTTCCGGCGATAACCCTCGACTCGCGCGCAAATCTCCTCGAGGTGTCATGCATGGGTCGCAATCAGCGGTAGGTTCTTTTCGCCGTTTCCAAGTTCTTTCTTGCGCTGGCGTTGTGCGGTTGTGGTCCCGACAGCTCCGGTTTTGGTGACGACGGCGACACCGCGTCGGCAGGAAGTGACTTCTCCGCGACCACCCCACTGGACCAGGAGCTCATCTCGACCGGGCCTTGCGCGGGCGTCTCGGGCACCGTCTACACATTTCCATTTTCACAGGCCAGGGCCCCCCTGAATTCCAAAGACTGGAGGAGCTACTCGGAAGAGCGCACCGACGCACTCAAAGGGCAGCTCGAGTACCAGGAGGGTGGGTGATGCACATCCGCACGGTGAGCCGTTTCACCACCGGTCGCATCAGCGGACTGCGCTACTTCAAGATCAATTGCCTCAGCGCGCGCATCCGCGAAGCGCAGTCGAACGGATATCTCAACATTCTTTGGGCGCACGGAAAGACCGACCCGAATGTCTGGTCGCACGGTGAAGTGGACTTCCTCGAGGACTTCACCAGCGACAGCCACGTCTCTCAGAATGGCCACGCGCCCAGCACCACCGGTGGGGAGTACAACGCTGGCGGGGGGGCCGTCGTCAACGACCCCCGCAACTGGCACAACTACGGCTTCCGAACGGCCGGCGACAAGCTCTCGGTCACCACCACCATCGATGGCAAAGCGACCCACCTCTTCGTCCCGGGTGGCGCGTTCCGGTGGGGTCAGCCGATGATCATCTCGGGCGGGCTCAACACCGGCACCAGCTGGGCAAACATGAACGTGCCCTCGGACATCACCTACCCGCAAGAGATGCTGGTCGAAAATCTGGTCATCGTCGGCCAGGAAGTCAGGAACCCATAGGATGGCGATGACGCACACCTCGCCCCGGCTCCTTTTGGCAGCAGTCTTGTTTTCGGTGCACGTTGGCTGCCGGGCAGCAGAACCCAACGAAAATCCACCGCCTCCTTCAGACGCGGGATCCGGAGGCAGTGGCGGCGGGCCTGCCGGAGGCAATGAAGGGGGGCTGATGGAGGCAATGACGTAGGCCGTGACGGCGGCCCTGATGGAGGCCGCTCAGACGGGGGGGCGGGGGTCGGGGGAGGGACACGGAAACCCCGCGCTTCAGCCCTTCATCCCTGCGTCGATCTGGAACATGTCGGTCGCCACGACGGCGACCTTCGAGGGGGACGGCGGGGCGCCCGCGACCGAGCAGGACGGCAACTCCCCGGGCCTGTAACAAGGCAACGTGCCGATGGGGACCTACCTGGCCATTCCGGGAGACGTAGACTTGACGGGCTTGGGGCTCTCTCCCCAGGGGCTGATGCTGGCGAAGGCCGCTCAGGACTACGGCGTTTACGTGACCGATACGGTGACCAACACCGGCTGCACTTTTTACGTCGAACGCGCGGCGCCGACCGCATTTCGCAGCGCGCTGCTGGCCAACAACGCCGCCGACCTCAAGAAGGTGGCGGAAGCGTCTGCTCGCTGTGCCCTCCGGTTCGCTCCAGATCACCCTCTCTGGGACTGCCAATGCGACGGCCATGGCAGTGGGCTTCGCGGGAGTTGACGCAGCCGTCCCCCTCGAGCCGCTGCCGACGTAACACTCCAATAGCGCCAGCGGCTCTTGCCGCTCACTGGCGATGGGTCCGTTCACCTTTACCCGCCCCCGATCCCTGCTTGTCGTGGGGCTCGGCCTCAAGGCCAGTGGCGCGCTGGTGGAATCGGACGGCGCCGTCGACTTTTTCAACCAGGGCAAGCGGCTCATTCTCGGGACCGAGCAGGTCCCAGATGCTTTGAGCCGCGGCCGCACCCTGATGTCTGCCGACGCGAATTTGAGCGGTGTTGCTTTTGGCTTTGCTCTCCGTCCGGCGCTTTAGGGCTACCCGGCCAAGCTGTTTAAGTCTTCGCCGGCTCGGGGTCCAACGCGCGCTGCTTCGTCAACCGCAGGGCGAGCACCGCCGCGAGCCACAGCCAGACTCCGGCGACGAAGAACGGCATTTCGGGAGTGAAGAGGGTGAACCACAGGCCCCCCAGCGAGGGGCCGACGATCCGCCCCAGCGAGCCCATCGATTGGAAGGTGCCCAGCAGCTCGCCCTGGCGGTCCGGAGGCGACAGCTGAGACATCAGCGACGACATCGACGGGTTCACCAGCGCCGAGCCCATCGACATCACTCCCACTGCGGGGAACATCCACCCGTACGACGGGGAGAGCGGCACCAGCACCACTCCCAGGCCGAAGATCAACAAGCCGCCGCGGACCAGGCGCACCTCGCCAAAGCGCGTGCGCAGCCGACCGATCAAGCCGCCCTGGATGATCACGCTCACCACGCCAATCATCGTGAACAGCAGCCCCGCCTGCAGCGAGGCCTTCTTCAAGACCGCTCCGTCGACCCGCGCCGACAAGTCGAACAGCGACGCGGTCACTTCCGAAGTCGGCGAGATGA
This sequence comes from Archangiaceae bacterium, assembly GCA_043750125.1. Classification (GTDB taxonomy): domain Bacteria; phylum Myxococcota; class Myxococcia; order Myxococcales; family Myxococcaceae; genus JAGSPQ01. The sequence continues at coordinate 17,157 of JAYVCD010000356.1, forward strand.
AGCGCGTCAGCAGGTAGATCGAGAATGTCCCTTCCACCTGCGCGAAGGCGGCCGTCACCAGGAACGCCAGCGTCAGCACCAACCCCACTCCCGGAGTTCGCATTCGCTCGAGCATCGAGCTCTGGGCGCTGGGTCGCTCACTGCGCGCTCCGGCGGTGCGCGACTCAGGCAAGAAGAGGAACGCGAAAGTCAGGTTGGTCAGCGTCAAGCCCGCGCACACGACGCCGATCGCCGCGTTGCCATGCCAGCTGCCCAGAATTCCACCGACCGCCGGGCCAAGCACGAAGCCCAGGCCGAACGCCGCGCCGATCATCCCCAGCCCCTTGGCGCGATTCGCGGGGGTGGTGATGTCCGAGATGTAGGCCTGGGCGGCAGAAATGTTTGCGCCCGAGACTCCCGAGATGACCCGCGAGATCCACAGCACCACCATCGACTGGGCAAAACCGAACAGCACATAGGCGCAGAACGAAATCGCCATGGTGATCAGCAGCACCGGCCGGCGGCCGACGCGGTCAGAGAGCCGCCCGAAGAACGGGGCGCAGATGAACTGCATCAGCGAATACACCGAGCCCAACATTCCGACCTCGACCGCCGAGGCGTTGAACTGCACCGCGTACACGCCCAGCTGCGGAATGAGGATCCCGAAGCCGAGCAGGTCGAGGAAGACGACCCCGAAGATGACGCCCAGGCTTGCTTTGCGCGAAGTCACGAAGCGATCAGCGCCCCGGACCCAGCGCTTCGATTTGCGCCTGAATCGTCCGCGCGTCCGTGGCCCGCCCGTCTGCCTGGTACAGGGTGAACAACGACTTGAGCACCGGGCGAAGGTCCTCTTTCATCTTCATCTCTTCGAGCCGCTTCGCCAGCGCCTCGTGCGCCGGAATGGACTTCGGGTTCAGCGCAAGCACCTGCCGGATCAACGCGACCGCTTTGGTCCCGAAGCCGAGGTCATTCAAGGCGGTCGCCGCGCGCAGGTAGGAAGCGGCGGCCTCCGTCGGGTTGCCTGCGGCCTTGAGCAGCCCTCCCAGCTCGATCAGCAGCTTGCTGTCGTTCGGGCGCGTCTCGAGCTCCGATCTCAGCTTGGCGATCGGATCGGCCTTGGTGAAGAAACCCATGGCGCTAGGCTAAATCACAGCTCGAGGGTCATTTCGACCATCGTTCTTCGAAAGCCCAACTTCTCGAACAGCCGCTGCCCCTCGAGGTTGGCCTGGGCGGTCATCAACACCACCCGGGGCGCGCCCAGGGCCTTGAGCTTCGCGCACGCCGCAGCCATCAGCTTCGAAGCGATTCCCTGTTTGCGCATGCTCTCGTCGACCTGAATGTCGTGCACCGCGCCGCAGCGATCGAGCAGCGCATTCCAGTTTCGAGGCTCGAGCCCCCCGTACACGTACCCGACAATCTGCTGATCCCGGGTCGCCACCAGCAACACCACTTCTTCGTCGCTCAGTTGCCCCGAGAAGAAGCGGTGGTAGCCCTGCTCGATCGGCTCGATCAGCATGAAGCGTTTGGGATCCCACTGGTGATGCAGGCGGACCAGCGCGGCGGCGAGCTTTGAAACCGGCCCCAGATCTTCGGGGCCTGCCGGGCGGATCTCAATCATCGGGGGACGATCGTCGATTCGCTCATGTGCGCCATCGGGTCCGAGAGGAATTCCAGCGTCAGCACTCCGCCCACCCGCACCCGCGTGCCCGGGCGCACCGCAGCCTCTTCGCCCTTTCCCATCGATTTTCCGTCCACCTCGGTCATCGCCTCGGACACCGACCGCAGCACGAAGCCCGTGGCGCGCCGATGCAATTCGAAGTGCCAGCGGCTGATTCGGTTGGTGTCGTTCGGGTCGGCGACGACCAGCAACACGTCGTTGGCGATCACTCCGTCTTGCTCTTTGAGCCGCCCGAACCGAATCACGTCATGCGAGGGCAGGGGCAGCTCGGCGCCATCGGAAAAACGAATGCTGGCGGGGAACACCTGGGGGTCATGCCAGTCGAGGGACAGCAGGTCGACCGGCCGCTCGATGCCTTTGAGCGGGCTCGGCTTCAGACGGCGGCACTTCAGTCGCAGCCGGACATCGGTCAGGGCCATGAAGGCCTCGCGGGTCAGCCGTATTTCTCCCGCGCTGGCCGAGCCCGTCACCCGCGAACAGAAGTTCGCCGCGTCACCCGAGACCTGCGCTCCATCGGTCAGCACCGGCCCGAAGTGACAGCCGACCCGCACCCCCAACCGTTCGTCATTCGACCGACTGTCGTTGTCGAACGCGATCTGCGCCTGCAGCTCGACCATCGCGTTCAGGGCCTCGTCGGCCGAGGGGAAACACAAAAAGGCTCCGTCGCCCGCGGTGTCGATCACCCGGCCGCCCAGCGGAGAAATCGCGCGGTGCACCAGGTCGACGTGACGCTGCTGCAGCTTGCGACCCGCCTCGTCGCCGAACCGGGCGAAGTAGGGCGTCGAGCCGACGACATCGGTGAACACCAGCGCGAGGCGCTTTTCAAAGCGACGAATCAGCGCCTTCGACAACCTGTCCTGCAGCCGGATGATCTCGGTCATCGACAGCCGTTCGGGAAGATCGTCAAAGTCCTTCGACATCGGTCGTGAAGTTATATCCGAAGGTCGTTCGCCGCGGACTGCTGTCGAGTGACCAGGTCGGCGGTGCGCTCGAGCCGCTCGCTCACCAGCCGCGTCACCATCGGTATCACCGCCGGGTGGTTCAGCACCTTGTCGCGAAAGACCTCGGCCGGCAGGCAGAGCACCACCACCGGGCCGGCCGCCTCGACCGTCGCCGACGCGCGCTGGTTGAGCACCACCGAGATTTCTCCAAACGAGTCGCCTTCGCGCAGGTTGGGATAGCGCACCATGCTGCGGGCGATGTCGCGGTGGAGCACCTGGCAGGTGCCGCGCAGCAACAGGTACACCGATTCGTTCGGCTGGCCCTCTTCGATGATCGCATCTCCGCTCGAATACATTCGCGAGGTGAAGTGCTCGGCCACCGACTGCTTTTGTTGTTCGCTCAACGGGTGCAGCAACGGGCTCGAGCGCAGCAAGTTGGCCAGCAGGCGGTCGCGGTAGAAGCGTTGAATCGCCTCGCCGACCTTCGGGTGTTTGGCGGTCAGCCCCTCGAGGCTGACGCGCGCAAACTCGAGCACGATCACCGGCCCTTCGGCCACCACCGTCGCCAACCGCGGCGAGTCGGACAGCAGCGCCATCTCGCCGAAGAAGTCCCCCTCGGTCATCTGCGCCACCTTCCGGGCCGGCTGACCATCGACCGTACGGACCACGCTCACCTTGCCCTCGGCAATCGCATACATCGCCTGCCCCGGCTCGCCTTCGACCACGATCGCTTCCCCGTCGTAGAACGCGCGCGGCTCGACGACGTTGAGCACGTGCACGAACTCGTCGCGGCTCAGGTCCGAGAACAACGGGATCACCGGCAGGCTCACCGCGGACTTCACAGGCTCGATCTCCTCGGGGATGACTTCGAGCTCGAGCGGAATTTCGATTTCGAGCTCGAACTCCGAGGCGGCCTCTTCCTCGCCCAGCAGCGCGCCCACCTCAAGCGGAGCCGGTGCGGTCGAGCTCACCGCCCGCGTGACCTGGGGCGCTTCTGACGGCCTTCGACCGGCATAGAGCCTGGCCAACGATTGCACAGTGGCGACGTGCTTCGGGTCGAGGTTGAGGATCACTTTGCACAGCGCGGTGGCCTTGAAGAACTGGCCGAGGTCGGCGTACCGGTTCACCACCTGGATGTACTGGGCAATCGCCTCAGTCTTCTTTCCCTGCCGCGCGAGGATCTCGGCCACCTTCTGCCGGGCTCCCAGCTCTCCGGGAACCGCTGCGACGACCTTCTGGAACTCTTCGAGCGCCGCGGGCAGCTTGCCCCGGGCGAGCAGCTGGGTCCCACGGTCTTTGTGCTTCCGGACAGCGTCTGACATCGGACCGCTTTAACACGCACGTTTCGCTCGACGAGGGTGGTGTAAGGAAGAGCGATGATGGGGCGCTTCGAAGAAGCCCTCGCCCAGAATCCCGCGCCGAAGCGGCTGGGCGACATTCAGCTTCGCTATGAGCCGTCGCTGTTGATCGGCGAGGCCGATCGTCCTCCGCGCGGAAGCGCCTTCCTCGCGTTGGGATTCGTCGGCGCCGCCTTCGGGTTGGCCACCCTGGGGGCCTTGCTGACCGATGCGTCCACCCAGACGGTGGCAGGCTGCGCCGCGCTCACCGGGCTGGCCTTCTTCACCCTCGTGCAGTGGGACCAACGGGCCCGCCGACAGCGCCGGTTCGTTCTCAACTTCGGCACCACCAGCCTGCGGCTCGATTTCTCGACGCCTTTCGCCAACCAACCCCGCACCCTGGTGCTCCACTTCGACGGGGTTCGCGACTGTTCGATGTGCACCCAGAGCGATGGTCAGGTCGCCCTCACCGTCGACTTCGTCACCGCGTCGTCCAGCCCTCAGGTGTTGCGCGAAGTGTTGGTGGCGAACATTCCCCTCTCGCAAGAAGCCGCGGCGATTCGTCTCCACCGGGTGCTCAAGGGCGCCTTCGGGCTCGGCGAGCCCCCCGCAGCCGTCGAACCGTAGACATGCGAAGGGCCCGGTCCGCGAAGACCGAGCCCGTGCACTGCGAAACGAAACGGGATGCTCAGTAAGCCTGGGCCTGCGCGTACTGGGCGAGGCGGGTCGCGTTGTGCTGAACCATCGTCTCGAGGTCCGCCTGCTTGGCCGCATCGGACTGCTGGCTCGACTTCAGCGCGTCGGCCGCCATCCCCGCGATCTTCAAGATGTCATTGGTGTTGCCACCCAACGCCTTCATCGCGCTGCTGGCGAAGTTCATTCCCGCGGGCCCAATCCACCCCGAGACCTTGCCCATCACCGAGCCCATCGTCTTGTTCAAGGCCCCACCGACGCCCGTCCCGCCGAGGAAGCTCGCCGCGGCGCCCAGCAGGTTGCCCGACTTCAGCGCTTCGACCCCGTTGTAGACCCGGGCTGCGATCGCGATGAAGGGACCCACGACCGGAATGAAAGAGCAGGCAAAGCTCAAGATCGGGCTCTTGAGGACCGTCTTGACGACTCCGACGACGGCACCTGCCACCTTCTTGAGGACGCTACCCATGAGGCACTCCGGTTCAGCGAGAAAAGATTGTTGAAAGGACGACGTAAGGGGTTATCCGAAGCGGTGTGGGGAAGTTGCGCTGATCAGGCGTTGCCGCCCGGCTTCCCTCTGCGCTGCTTCTTCAGTTCTTCCTTGAGCTTGGAGTCTTCCGCGTTCCGTTCCCCCGACGGAAATTCCGGAGTCTCCATCTGCATCAGCTTCGGCTTTGCCGCCTGGAAGTCGGTCTTGGTGGCGACCGTCGCCATTTCCAGCTCCTGATCGAATTGCCTAATGATGTCAGCCTCTTTCGGGAGCGTCAGGCCGAACCGCTCGCGCGCGACCTCGTCGGTCACCACCACCAATTCCGGCTTCGCATCGGGGTTCATCGCGAAGAAGAGGACCCCCTCGACGTACTCTTCCAGCGGCACTTCCAGCTTCTTGGCGATCAGTGCGGTGTTCGGGTCCGCGAGGATCTTCTTTTTGATTTCGAAGGGATTCTTGGGGCCCTTTTCGTCGCTCATTTTTCAAAGGGTACTGTGGCCACGGAGATCAGTCCATGAAGGTCGAACGCTTCCAACCCGAGCGCCACTACCCCACGTTTTGTGCGTGGACCCGCTGGTACGAAATCGCGCCCCTGCCGCTTCAGTTCCTGCCCCAATCGGGCTTCGTGGTCGAAGACGTGGCGATGGGATTCTTGTATCGCACCGACTCGAAGCTGGCGCTGATCGAGAACCTCTCGGCGAACCCGATGCTGCCCCGCGAGACCCGGACCCTGGGGCTCGACGCGGTGGTGGCCGCGATCGCCGAAGAGGGGCGCGCGCTCGGGTTCGAAGTCCTGGTCGGCTACACCAACGTCAACGCGGTGATAGAACGCGCGCTGCGCCACGGCTTCACGACCGACGATGAGAAATTTCAGGTCGTGACCAAAGTGCTTTGAGCGCGCACGGGCAGGGGTTGGGGTAGGGCGGATCAGCCCACCTTCTCATTGGGCGCCTGGTAGATCTGCGCGCCGGCGGCCAGAAATTCCTTCGACTTCTCGGCCATTCCTTCCGCGGCCGCGGCGCGGATTTCCTCGGTGATCTTCATCGAGCAGAAGTGAGGTCCGCACATCGAGCAGAAGTGCGCCGTCTTCGCGCCTTCGGCCGGCAACGTCTCGTCATGAAACGCCCGCGCCCGCTCAGGGTCCAGGGCGAGGTTGAACTGATCTTCCCAGCGAAACTCGAACCGGGCCTTGCTCATCGCGTTGTCGCGCTGCTGCGCCCCTGGATGCCCCTTGGCGAGGTCCGCGGCGTGGGCGGCGATCTTGTAGGTGATGACGCCTTCCTTCACATCGTCCCGGTTGGGCAGCCCGAGGTGCTCTTTGGGCGTCACGTAACAGAGCATCGCCGTGCCGAACCACCCGATCATCGCCGCCCCGATGCCGCTGGTGAAGTGGTCGTAGCCCGGCGCGATGTCCGTCGTCAGCGGCCCCAGCGTGTAGAAGGGCGCCTCGGCGCAGTCGCGCAGCTGCTTTTCCATGTTCTCTTTGATCATGTGCATCGGCACGTGACCTGGGCCTTCGATCATCGTCTGAACGTCATGCTTCCAGGCAATCTGGGTCAGCTCGCCCAGCGTCTTCAGCTCGGCGAACTGGGCCTCGTCGTTCGCGTCGTGAATCGAACCGGGCCGCAGCCCATCGCCCAGCGAGAAGCTCACGTCGTACGCCTTCATGATCTCGCAGATGTCTTCGAACCGGGTGTAGAGGAAGTTTTCCTGGTGATGGGCCAGGCACCACTTGGCCAGAATGCTGCCGCCGCGCGAGACGATGCCCGTCAGCCGCTTGGCCGTCATCGGCACGTAGGCCAGGCGCACTCCCGCGTGAATCGTGAAGTAGTCGACGCCCTGCTCGCACTGCTCGATCAGCGTGTCGCGGTACAGCTCCCAGGTGAGGTCCTCGGCCTT
>JAYVCD010000357.1:0-7945 GCA_043750125.1 Archangiaceae bacterium
CTCGACGAAATCTTCGCCCCCTCTCGGCGAACTCAGACAAGACCGCGCTACATGGTTGGTAAGGCCAAATCGGCCCCCACAAGCGCTGGTTTGACCCAGCACCAGGAAAGGAAATGAATGGCGTAGATCAAGCAGACCAAGCAATTACGAAGTTGCTCAGCTCCCCCGGCGAGCACGCTGACAATCCGCAGCCCAGACGGAGTTGGGGGCACGAAAGCAGAGTGCTCGGCTGCGAATGGGCGTTCGACGACGTCGTCACAGGGGGTGCTTCGTGATCTCCAGAAAAAGGGCCGACAGCACGGACAGCAAGGACAGAGGCGAAGCGGCGCAAGCAGGTCGCCCACGTCGCGCACACCGACCTCGCACTAGCGATGGGCGGCAGGAAGCAGTATCGCGGCCACATCGGACATGGGCGACGGAAGGACGCGATCGCGATGAAGGCGGTCGTTCAGACGACTGCTCGCACGACCAATCGTCTGGCGACTTCTGGGATTGAACTGACCCCACGAAGACACCTAACAAACCAAGGGCCGCTCCCGGCTGTCCGGAGGCGGCCCTTGAAGTTCAAACAGAGAACCTCTGATAGGCCCCCTGGCACTCATCGGGCGCCCGCCGACCGCCCTGCCTGGTGCCGCACTTCGGATCTGTCTCAAGGCAGCCAAACAGGGTTGATGGGCGAGTAAGCGGGAGTCGTAGACCCGGCCGCCTGCCTGGCAACCAACCGCCTACGACTACATACCCGAGCGACAATTGGTGAGCCGCTCCGTGTCAACGGAGGGCGATCACTCGGTACTTGCTGACCGCGGAAAACGACGCGCTCGCACGGAGATCCCGAGGAGGCTTCCGAAAACCCGCAGACATCGCCAAAACCACGCTTATATCCATAGGTGAAGCTCAACGAACCACGGCGGCCTGCTTCAGAGGGCAGAGACAACACCGCCCTCAGCGAGCCGGAACACCAACCGGCAGCTGAACTTGGGTCAGTTGACCACCTCGCCAATCCTTCCCCGCCCGCGAACCCAAACGACGGGGAGACTGACGCCGTCCTTCCGGACGATGAACTCTCCTCAAACAACTCAGGCCGCTCGCTTGGCGCGACCAAGCCATCGGACACCCCGCTGTTGGGAGAGAGGGCAGTTCGCAGCGCTGCGGCTCCACACCGCATCCTCCCAATCACCCTCTGGGTATCTGCGCGGGACGTTGCCCATGCCCTCGGGTGCAGCCGGTCCACAGCATACGAACACTTGCGACGAGCTGCCGGGCGCCTCGCAGGGCAGCGGGGACTGTTGCGAGTCCCTGTCCAAGCCTGGGAGATCTATACGAGAGGGTTGAACGAATGCGGCTCTTCAAGAGGGGAAGCACCTGGTACGGGTTGTTCTACGCGGACGGCGTCCGCATTCAACAGAGCACCCGCTGCCACGACAAGAAGGCCGCAGAGGCAGTCCTTCGCCAGTGGGAGCGCGACGCCGCCGATCCGGCCTACGCAGCCTCGAAGAACACTAGCCTGAGCGATGCGTTGATGTTGCTGGTGACCCGCCGGGCCGAGGATGCAGCGGCAGGTCGGAAGAGCCTTGCGACGGTCGCCTTCTACAAGTGCAAGGCAGGACACCTGGTGCGGATCTTCGAAATGAACAACGAGGGCGAGTACGTCCCCTTCCCCCTCTGTCAGCTGACCGCGGCCAGAGTGGATGAATACATCTCCCGTCGTCGAGGTGAAGCGGCGGGCGACAACACGATCTCAAAGGAGCTGATCACCCTTCGGGGGGCTCTCAAGCTGGCCCGCCGAGCTGGGCTGTGGAGCGGCGAGCCTGATGCGGTACTCCCGGTTCGCTTCGCCCCCGACTACAAGCCGAAGACGCGAGCCCTGTCGCCAGCGGAGCTTCAGCTCCTGCTGGCCGAACTGACCGCCGACAAGGCAGCGCGAGTCGCCTTCATGGTCACTACGTCGGCGAACTGGAAGGAAACTGAGCGGGCACGTTGGCAGGACGTTGCTGCTGACCGCTCTTCGGTGCACCTGCGGGGCACCAAACGGGCCTCCCGGGACCGAATGGTCCCCATCGTTGGCGAAGCCTTCCAGAGCCTCTTCAGCTACGCCCTGGCGAATGCGAGGGGTGGCCCCGTGGATCTCTTCGGGCGCTGGTCGAACGTTCGCCGTGACCTGATTGACGCCTGCGCTCGGGCCGGGATCCCATCCTGCTCGCCGAATGACTTACGCAGAACGTTCGCCACTTGGCTTCGAGCAGCCGGGGTCGCTCCCCACCTCATCGCCCCGATGATGGGTCACGCCGATACGAGGATGGTCGAGCGCGTCTATGGGCGGCTATCGACTCAGGAGCTTGCTGCCCAAGTCTCAACTGCCCTCGGCAAAGACTGTAGCGCCGGTGCAACAAACTCGATGGATCCGGGCGGATTCGGCGGACTCCCTGGACCCGAGGAGCTTCGTAACCAACCGCAAACAGTGCCCAGGGACGGAATCGAACCGCCGACACGGGGATTTTCAGTCCCCTGCTCTACCGACTGAGCTACCTGGGCGGTCGAAGCGGCGCGTTTGTAGAAGCGCAGGCCCGTCGGGTCAAGAGCAGATGCTAAAGGCCGGTGCGACTCTTCAGCGACGCGAGGTGACCTTCGCCCGCGGAGCATCATCGTCAAACGAGCTGCGGCTGGCCTTCGGCGCGGGCCACAGCGCCCAGAGCAAGGCGACCAGCACCATCGCGGCCGAGACTCCAACCTTCAAGTTCCGCTCGCGCGCCTGAACCTGCCAGGTCGGCACTTCATTCGATGTCGACTGCACCTCGTCGTCCTCGTCCGTCGACTCAGAGGCGTACCAACCTGTCGGGGGCGCGCGCTTGATCACGGGCGGCGGAACGCGCTTCACGGGCAGCGGCACACGCTTCACGGCGGGCGGCGGGGCGGCCTTCACGACCGCCACCGCTTTGCGCGGAACCTTCGCGACCACGTCGGCGAGCTCTTGCGCCGAAGGCTCGAGCTCGAGCTCTTCGAACACGGCCGCGATGCCTTCTTCCAGCACGCGCAGGGACGCGGGCCGTTGTGACGCATCGTGGGCGAGGGCGGCGAGGATGACGGCGTCCAGCTCGGAATCCACCCCCGGGTTGAAGTGACTGGGGGCGACGACATCTTTGGCCGCCGGGCTCTTGCCGGTGAGCAGCCGGTAGAAGAGCGCTCCCACCGCGCGAACGTCGGCTTTAAGATCCGCCCGGTCGACGCGCGTTCCACCCAGGACCAATGCTCCTTTCCCGGTGCAATGAATGTGATCCGCATCGAGCCCGGTGACGCTGCGGCCCAGGTCGTGTTCCGCCGCCACCAGTCGCGCGACTTCGCCGCAGGCATACAGCGCCGCCGAAAGCGGCAAACGAGATCCCGCGAGGATCTGCGACAGCGCCACCGAGTCGTTGGGCAGTGAGGTCATGGCCTGCGCTAGAGCAACGTCCGGGCCCGTTGGGGCAAAGCGTCTTTCTAAGGGGTTGGGTCGAAAAGGTGACCACTGCAGTGGGCGAATGGAGCAACCCGATCGGCGCATCCCGACCCCATGCGCATGTCAAACCCGTTACCGAAAAATCTGCCAGATCGGCCCACGGTTTGGGCGCGGTCCCAAAATGCCACGGCACAAATTGGCGCAACCCCCTGCGAACAGGAAATGGCACTCCCATTGCGTTAGGGCCCCGCGAACGAAACATCCAACGGAGGGTTCTCTATGAAAACGACCATTTTGAAAGGCTTGGTATTGAGCGGGTTACTGATGGGTGCCCCGGTACTGGCTGCAACGCCGGATGGCTTCATCACCACCAAAGCAAAGCTGTCTCTGCTGACCACGGGAGGCGTGCGCGGAAACTCGGTTCACGTCGACACCAACGATGGAATCGTGACCCTGTACGGAAAGGTTCCCAACGCGGAACAGAAGATCACCGCCGAAAAAGCGGTCACCAAGGTCGACGGCGTGCGCCAGGTGAAGAACCTGTTGCAGGTGGTCGCTGACGCGGACGCCAAGCGCATCGAGCGCTCGGACAACGACATCAAGGACAGCGCCGAGAAGCTGCTGAAGGACGACCTCGCGTTGCGCGACAGCAAGATCGGCGTGAAGTCGGTCGACAAGGGCATCGTGCTCTTGAACGGGAAGGCAGCGTCCGTGACGGATCACCTTCGGGCGGTCGCGCTGGTCGATGGCATCGCAGGCGTTCGCCGCGTTGCCACCGAAGTCGAAGCGCCGGATCGCCTCGGAGAGGGGCCGGTATTCCTCAACGAGAATCACCACGACTCGATGAAGGCGGACGCGAAGGCAAAGAAGGAGGAAGTCAAAGGCGACGTGGCAGTGAAGAGCCGCGAAGCCCGCAACAGCCTGGACGACATGCGGATCTCTTCGGCCGTGAAGATGCGGCTGTGGACGACCGCCAACGTTCCCTCGACTGAGATCAACGTCGACACCAGCAACAACGTCGTCACGCTGTTCGGCATGGTGCCGACCAACGAGGCGAAGACGCTGGCGGAGAACGAGGCCGCGAAGGTGGACGGGGTCACCAAGGTCGAAAACCAGATCCAGGTCGTCCCCAATTCGCAGAAGCAGATGGTGGTCGCGAAAGACAAGGACGTGCAGAACAACCTGAAGGCCGTCTTCAAGGACCGCGCGGAGCTCAAGGGCGTCGCGACGGACGTGAAAGCCGGAGTGGTCCGTCTCACCGGCACGGTGGACTCAGGTTGGGACAGGATGAACGCCGTGCGCCTGGCTCGGACGACTCCGGGCGTGCGTGCGGTCGAGGAGCAGCTGTTGGTGAAGGGCGAGAGCGACGCGAAGCGCCAGTTCTAGCCTCCCCATCACACTGCTTCTGGTGAGAACCCCATCGTCCCGGCCGACGGTGGGGTTTTCACTTTTTCGCGCGTTTTTTTTCCGAGGCACCAGAATCAGCCGCCGAGGGCGACGAGGCATTCTGCCCGAGTCGGTCGAGCACCCGCACCCTCGCGGCGGTTGAGAAGTCTGCGGCCCGGCGTCGGCGAGGAGCCCTGCGTCCGTCCCACCGCCCGCGTCCAAAGCCACGGAAGCGTCGGGCAAATCTCCAGCGTCGGGCTGCACCCCGCTGTCGGTGGGCCCGGCATCGGGAAGTCCCGCATCCGCAAACACCGGCATCCGGCGGACCGGCGTCGGCGGTTCCTGAATCAGGCGCACCGGCATCAGGCGTCCCCGCGTCGGGCGGACCGGCGTCCACCCCGGCGAGGAGTTTCTCGAGGCGGGCCCGAGCGCTGGCGCCCTTCGAGTTGGTCACCTCCAGCGGCAGGTACGCGCTGACGGTGCCGGCATCGAGCAGGGCGATGGGGTTGAACGTGGAGACTGCGTCATTCACTTCGTCGTCGTCGCAGTCCCACCGGTAGCTGAGCGCCAAAGCTCGCCGGCCACGCGGGGAGGAATCGGGAAGTCGGCCAGCCAGGTGCCAATCGCCAGGGTGCGATCGCTGGTGCCGGGAATTCCGTAGGTGTTGCTGTCGGTGGTGTTCGCCAGCCAATACGCGCCCTGCCCCCACGTGGACCCGTTGTCGAAGACGTAGCCGTGAACCACGGTGGGCAGGCTCGAGTTCACCAGGGTAATCAGAATCGAGTTGTCGGTGGTCAGCGGAAGCTGGTTGGCGGTGGCGAGGTAGAAGCCGCGCATCGTGGTGTTGCGAAGAGACGTCTGGGTGAACCACTGCAGGGTGAAGGGCCCCAGCGCGGCCGTGCCCTGGGCCCCGACCATCGCGACCGTCGTGCTCCCAACGTGAAGCTCAAGGTCGCCGTGGTCGAAGCGGACATCTTGAAATTTCCCCCGACCCCGGCGCTGTCCTTCGCGGGGATGACGAGGGTGGAGGACGAAGAGCCGGTCGGGGCGGTGAAGACTATGTGCTTCTTCGAGCCCCCGAGGTTCCCGGCCGCTCCAATCTGCAGCATTCCGCCCTGGTGGGCCGCGTCACAGGCCGCCTCGAGATCCGACGAACCGTCCAGCGGCTCGTAGTACCAGGTGGCCATTTCCCAGAGCGCGATCTGCGCGTTCTTCTGCTGGGCCCAGACCAGCGAGTCCAACAGCGAGCTGGCCCCGTAGCGGTAGGCGAGCAGCAGCTCGGCGTCGGGCGCCAGTCCTTGGAAGCGGGTGAAGTTGGCGTCGCCCCCGGCGATCGTCCCCAGCACCATGCTCCCGTGAAGCTGCTCGCTCACCGGCGCGGTGAACTGGGTCAGGTTGATTCCGCGGGTGAATTCCTTGGCGATCCCGGTCTGGAAATCGAGCACCCCTTTGACCTTCGAGCTGCCGAGGCGAACCAGGCTCTCGCCGATGTCGAGCACTTCGTTCTCGTTCACGTCGTCGACGACGAATAGCGCTTCGCCGAAGCCGGGCTTGGTCTCTCCGAAAACGGTGCCGAAATCGCGAACTCCGTTTCCGTTTTCGTCCTGGTAGAGCCAGTCGACACCGACCACGAAGTTGCTGGTGTCGTTGTACTTCTTCCAGGCCGGGGTGGTCGGGGTGTAGTCGACCCCGTCGATGCCCGGCGAGAAAATGCCGCTTCCATCGACGTCGATCCACGCGAAGCGGCCCCCGAGCGTCACCCGCAGGCCCGTCTGGGTCACCGACGCGCCGATCAACCAGTGGCGATCTTCCCGCCCGACCTGGGCCCGGGCCAGCCGGTACGCGAGGGCGATTTTGGGCTCAGATGGGCGGGCCACTTCGAAGACGAGAGCAGCGCCTCGGCCTCTTTGACCGGCTGAACCGGAAGGACAGCGAGGACTGCGGCGAAGAGAACCGGATGCATGCGGGCGCCGACGGGCAAGTGATGTGCCCGGACCGACCCCCGCGCAATCGCAGGGGCTCAAGGCCGGCGGGCGGGGGAGATCGCGACTCCACGGGCCCCGGACCGCCCATTTTCGGACAGCGCGCCGCTCACTGCCAATGCTTGAGCAGCTCGCGGGTGCTCTGGTGCGCTGGCGCCCCGAGGACCTGCGTGGGAGGACCGGACTCGATCACCTTCCCCTGGTCGAGGACACAGACGTGCTCCATTCCCCGGGCCAGATAGATGTCGTGGGTCACCACCACCTGGGTGACGCCGGTCGCGTCGACCCGCTGCAGCGTCTGCAGCACTTCGGCTTTGAGCGAAGGGTCGAGCGCGCTGGTGGGCTCGTCGTAGAGCAAGACCCGCGGTTCCATGCACAGCGCCCGGGCGATCGCCACCCGCTGCTTCTGCCCGCCGGAAAGCTGCTCCGGCCAGGCGTCGATGCGCTGCTCGAGGCCGAGCCCGACCAGCACCGCGCGGGCCTTGGCGATCGCGGCGGCCGCGGTCTGCCCTTTGACTTTGATCAGCGCGAGGGTGCAGTTCTCGAGCACCGAGAGGTGAGGGAACAGCTCGAAGTTCTGGAACACCAGGCCCAGCCGCTGTCGGGCGCGGCTCAAGGCGAGCTGCCGTTCGGCGGGGGTCGACTCGGTGGTGCCCCGCACCAGGACCCCGTCGATTTCAATCGTCCCCTTCTCGAATGGCTCGAGCCCCATCACGCAGCGCAGCAGCGTGGACTTGCCCGCTCCGCTCTTGCCCAGCAGCGCGGTCAGCGTTCCCTCGGGCAAATCGAACGAGAGCTCTTTGAGCGTGGGCTCGGCGTTGCCCGGGTAGTGCCGCACCACGCCGGTAACCTTCAGCGTCATGCGCTCTCCCGCTTCAGGTGCCGACCGAAGCGGCGCTCGACGGCGCGCGCGAGCTGGGCGAACGGAAGCCCAATCAACAGGTAGACGACCGCGACCAGCAGCCCGAGCCCGAGGTGATCTCGCATCGAGCTGGCCAGCGTGGTGTACGTCTTCGTCAGCTCGGTGAGCGTGACGATCGACACCAGCGAGCTGTCTTTGAGCAGCGCGATGAAGTCGTTGGTCATCGGAGGAATGGCGATTCGCACCGCCTGCGGAGCGACGATGAAGCGCAGCGACTGCAGG
>JAYVCD010000358.1:0-8200 GCA_043750125.1 Archangiaceae bacterium
CTACGATTCCGGTCGCCTGCAACCAACCCGTTCATCGAGACCTGGGCGAACGCGGCTGAACGGCGGGAACCACGACAAGCCGAGCCGACTTCTTGATCCACCTCAACTCGGGACCGAGGATGAACACTTGGTGGGCAGGCGGCCGAACAATAAGTCTGATGCCGAGGACGACTCGAAGGCGTCGGTCAGCTGGCGCGCGGAACTGGAGCAGCTCCTGTGGGAATTTCAGCTCGACCTGTACGAATTTCAGGAACCCCGGCCCGGTAACGCATCTGATTTGACATGGAGGGTCGTCGAGGTTCTCGCTGAGCTTCGACGAAGTCTCATCGAGGGCGAGGCGCTCAGCCTCGAAGATCTACTCCGACCAAGCACGCGAGTTCGAGCCTTCGAATTTGCAAAGAAAGATCTTCTCGCCGCGCTTCTCTCCTTCGGCCGAGAACCGTGGCATCGAGACGCGATCAAGGGATTCAGGCTTGACCGAGTGTCCGAGCGGACGCCGCAGATCGAAGCAGCCATGCACCGTTTCAGCGATGAGCTTCGCCTACCGTTGTTCATGGCCATCAGGACTCGATTGGCGAAGTGGATCTCGCTTCCGCAGGGAGGAGAGGCCGGGTTGGAACTTTGCGAGCAAGCAGTCTTCGCGGTCGTCAGACGCGAACTGTCCGGCCTACCGCGTGGTCCTCAACGCAAGCGGCGAAAGGCGCTCCCCGCTGCGGTCTGGGACCCCGATGATAGCTGCGCTCGGGAACTTCGGCTGGAACTGGCTGGGCGTCTTCTCGAGGAAGTAGCTCACCTCCGCAAGATCCCACGAGCGAATGAACTGGGGCGGAGGCGCGCAGGCGCGATTGTCAGTCACGGGAAAAGCCGCAACCCTCCGTGACAAAAAGCAGCATCTAGCCGTGCGGCTACAAGTATCGGGTGCCCCCCGAAGACGCCCCCGTGCCTCCTGCTGGTTTGTTGGTCGCCGATCTCGCTCGCCTCGCCCGTGAGGCGATGACCGACGAGCGCGTCCTGTTGCGCGCATACAGCGGCGGTCGGGTGCGTCGCCTGAGCTTGGCTCGCATCGGTCGTGCAGCTGTCGCTCTTGGGCTGCCACCGCCTCCAACTGCCATCAAAAGCGATGGGCGTGTACCGACTCGATCGAGGAACGCGCGACCGATTGACGCAAGTCCGTCGCAAGCCACGCCCCGCGCGATTGCGAATCCGGCAGCGTGGCAGACGAGCAGCACGAGTACGGACGAAGGTGAACAAAAAGGACGAACATGGACGAATCGAGCAAGCCGGAAGTGACCCTCAACAATTCCTTGGCGACGACCACTTCGGCGGGGGCGAAACACGAAGCCGAGTCTGTGACCCGGCAGCGATTCAATGCTTGGTATGCGGAGCACGGTGCCGAATGGAACGAGCATCGCCGTCGGCGGTACCTTGAGGAACCCGAGTACCGGGAGCGGGTGCTCGAAGCCAACCGGGCGTGCCGAAGAGACAACAGGAAGGCGCTGAAGCCCGATCGGATCGCGGTCTATCGGGCGACCGTGTCCACACCAAAGCCCTTCTTGTGGAGAGTGACACCGGGCGAATGGGTTGTCGGGGGCGAGCCGGGCAAGGACTACTTCACGATCCAATTTCTTGCCGCGAGCCTTCGCGTGAGGCCCCAGACTCTCAGGATTTGGGAGGCGCAGGGAAAGCTGCAGCCAACTCCATTCCGCACAGCAGAGGGTGTTCGGGTCTACACCGCTGAGCGCGTCAACGAAATCTGCGCTGACTTGACGGCACAAGGATTCACCCCAGCGCGCGGAGGGCCCTGGACGCAACGTCCGGCGCAGATTCGGCTCGTCACCGGCGCGCTCGAGGAACGTAGAGTCTACAAAGCGGGTGCGCTCGCGCAGAGAATCGGCATCAGGACGACGACCGTGGCCGTGCTCGAAAAGCGAGGAGTCTTGCCGAGAACGCTCATCGGGCCAGCAAGAGTCCGGCTCTACACGGCTGAAATGATCAAAACGGTGGAGGTCGCAATGGAGACCCGTGCCGGGAGAGTCCGCCAGACTCAGGCTAAGGCGTTCCACATCGAGGTTGTTGCAGGGTGGAAGAAGCTAGGACTCTTCGGAGCCCATATCGTCCAGGTCTTGGAGTGCGGAGGCGCGTAGGTGTTTCTTCGGAACTACCGACCACCCCGGCAGCCCCCTGAAGCCGACCAGAAGCCCTCCAGAACCGGCTACTGACCCGTGGGACCCGGGAGAGGGCCTACCCGCTGAAGAAGCGCGCCAGTACCGATGAGCGAGGCCCCGAAAAATACTCCCCCCGGGTAAAAGGAGCGCGAAGAAGAGAAACCGCCGTGGTTCCTGAACGAATAAGTCCCCGGACGAACCCAATCCGGGCTTTTTCGCAGACGCCGTGGGACCACGCGGTCCTATCAGCCTCGCTCGTTGCCCTCGGAAGTGTCGCCCACCACGACAACGTCTACGGCGACCGGCACGGGGACCGTTGATCCCTTTCGAGCTGCCTGCCGTCGTTGCAGCTCATTCAAGGCGGCGTAGAAAGTCGTCTCCGCGCTGCGGGTGTATTTCGTCACGAGCTGGAGCGTCCGGCCCTTGTTGCTGTCGCGCCACCCCGCCAGTCCGGGGCCAACTTCCTCTGCACCTTCCGCGAGAAGCGCGCCCGTTTCAAAAGTTGCCGCGCGCCGAAGTTTCAATGTGGCGCTGGCCACTCGCTCGACCAGTAGCTCCTCCACTTCCCCCAGCGGTTCAAGGTCGTTCTGAAGTTCCAGCAGGAGCTGGTCCCAGTCCTCTCGACTTTCGGAAGGAAGCAGGGCGGCGGTCTCAGCTCGAAGACCATGCTTCCGCCCGTTCATCGCGGACGCAGCACGGCCTTCGGAAGTTCGGGGGCCAGTGCTCCGAAGAGCATTGGTGCGATTCGCGGAACACTGGGCGGTGGTGCTCATGGCGGCGATGATCGCCGATCTTTCACCGCTGCCCAATCCCCGCGCTGAAGCGCCGTACCCTGAGCTTGAGGTAGATCGTCGTCGGTTCGGTAGGGTCGTGGCGGTAGGCAGAGTTGCGCCCCAAGTGTGGTGCTCGGTGGGAGTTGCCGTCGCATTCGGTGAAAGGAAGGTCGGCCAGCGCACGGAATAGGCGGTCCAGAAGGGTGGCGACTTGGTCGCATGATAAGGGCGTCGCGTGCTGCCTCTCCTCCCGTTCTTGTTGCTGGCTGCCGCCGCACCTCAGTCACGAGTGCGGCTGCTCTATGACGCCGCCGACACGGGTTGTCCTGCCAGGGCCCGGTTGGCGAGCGCGGTGATGGCCCGGCTTGGTTACGAGCCGTTCCGCGACGACGCGAACGAGACCGTCGAAGTGCAGGTGCACCGCTCGGGCAACTCGTTGAGCGCCCGGGTCGTGCGATCAGGTGCAGAGGGAGAGACCGGCCGCCGCGAATTGACATCTCCGACCACCGATTGCACCGAGCTGTTTCGAGCCCTTGAGCTGGCCGTGGCGATCGCGATCGACCCTCGCGCAGGACTGGTACGTCCATCCGCAACGGCGACGCAGACGCCCGTGGTAGCTCCCGTGCCATCGGTCGTAGTTGCGCCAGCAAAGCCTCCAGTCCCGACCTTCTTTCATCTCGGAGTTGGCCCCACTGGCTCTCTCGGCACGGGGCCGAGACCTACCTTTGGCTTTGCGCTCTTTGGGGGCCTTCGCCACGGACTGCTCGAACTGAACTTGGGAGGTCGAGTCGAACTTCCCGCTGTGATGGGCCTGTCGCCCGGCAGCATCAGCACTCAAACAGTGGTGGGAAATCTCACCGTCTGCCTTGCGGTATCGGTCATTCGTGCCTGCGCGCTGGGCGAAGCAGGTGCACTGCGCGTGACAAGTACCGGCCTGACTCCGGCCGCACAGCAAACGGCGGTGCTTGCCGACCTCGGAGTGCGGCTGGGGCTTCACCTGCAACTTTCTGAACACTTGGCGCTACGGCCGTTTCTCGACGTGGCTGCTTCGCTCGCACGCACTGCCGTGTTGGCAGATGGCAGGGCGGTTTGGGTTACCTCGCCGGTGATCGGCACGCTTGGAACGGCGTTGGTGATCACCAGCGGGCGTTGAATTGAGTCAGCAGGCAATGGAAACGACCGCGCCAGCCCAACACCTAAGTGGAATGTCTCCGACGTTCGAGTCCGTGTATCGCGCTGAGTTCAAGCCGGTGTGGAGGGTGCTCGCGCGTCTGGGGATTCCGGCCGGGTCGGTGGAAGACTTGGTTCACGATGTTTTCTTGACCGCCCACCGCAAGTGGAACGACTACGACCCAGGCCGCCCGGCACGCGCGTGGTTGTTCGGCATCGCGTATCGACTGGCGGCGGACCACCGAGCACTCAAGCGCCATCACCACGAGGTCTCCGATGATGACGCTGCTGCCGAGGTAGCCGCTCCGACCGCGTCGTCGATGGACCACCGCGATGCCATCAAGGTGCTCGACGTGGCACTCGTGCGCATGTCCGACGACGCCCGCGCGGTGTTCGTCATGCACGAACTCGAAGAACGCACCGTGCCCGAAATCGCTGAGCTGATGGGCACTCCGGTGCCAACCGCCTACACGCGCCTGCGCTCAGCGCGTCAGATCTTCGCCGCCGTAGTTTCGACCCAGACCGAGGTTCGCCCATGAATGAGACACTCGAACCGTTGCCGGCCAACGAGAAGAGAGTCCTCGATCTTGCGGCTCGATTCGACCCCCCGCCCGGAGCCGAGCAGCGGGTGTTCGACAGCTTGCAGGCGTCGATCGCAGCAGTCGTCCCGACGCCATCAACGTTCGGCACGGCAGGAGCAACCCACGCATCGGGGATGGTGGGCAGCAAGGCGGTCGTGTCGATCGCCGGTGCCATGTTCATTGCCGGTCTTGGAGCGGGAGTGCTGGTCGGGCGCACCACGCTGGCACCGGAACCGCTGCCTCCAACGGTGATTGAACGGATCGTGCGGGTCGAGGTACCAGTCCCAGCAGCACCCGTACCGGAAATCGCTCCCCCGTCAGTGCCGCCGCCACCGCAGCGAAAGGCCACTGCGACGGCTCATGCTGAGCCAAAACCCGCGCCATTGGTCGCCGATGAACTTCTGGCCCAGGAACGCGAGCTGATCGACACCGCCCGCTCGGCGCTGCTCCACGACGACGCCGCTGCGGCCATCGCAACACTGCAGTCGCACGCCGAGACCTTTCCGACCGGGCGGCTCGACGAAGAAAGAGAGAGCCTTTGGGTTCAGGCGCTCGTGATGAAAGGGGAATCAGCGTCGGCAAGAGCCAAAGCTGCGCAATTCCACCAGAAGTTCCCGCGCAGCCTGCTGGGTCCGACCGTTGACGCGGCCCTGTTTGGTGGGCCGTGAAGATTCGTGCAATGGGTCCGGCCTGCTCATCCCAACTGGTAGGCAGGGAGAACACACTGATGACTCGTTTCCTGATGATGACTGCGGTGGTCCTTGTACTTGCCGGTTGTGAGCAGAGCATCGACGCCGGTAACCATTGCAGTCCTTCGACCTGTGCTGGCTGTTGCCAAGGCGACCGATGCGAACTGGGGAGCAGCACCAACGCCTGTGGGCAGAGCGGTTTGGTATGTGAGGTCTGTGCTGGTGCCCAGGTTTGCAGCACCGCAGGACACTGCGAGATTTCCAGTATGACCGATGGTGGTGCAGGCGATGGTGGGGTTGGTGGCGGAGTCGGCGGTGGCGGAGTCGGCGGTGGCGCAGGTGGTGGGGTCGGCGGGGGTACAGGCGGCGGAGTCGGTGGCGCGGGTGGCGGAAGTGGGGGCGGCGTCGGAGGTGGGGCGGGTGGCAGTGGCGGTGGCGGTGGCAGCGGTTTCACCTGCGGTCTTGCTCCAGACGGTGGTGCGAACCCTTCGTTCTCGGCTTTTTGCGCCGCCACAAGCTACACAGGCAGTTTCTACCAGCGGGACTTCCTCTACGATGGGATCTGGCACGCCAACTTCCGTTTTCTTGCGACCGACTTGACCCAGGCAACCTCGGATGGCTGGGCTCAACTCCTGACTCCTCTGGTCGGCACAGGCGTTGGGCTCCACGTGAGGTGGACCGAGAAGACCTTCTCAAGCAGCTACTTCGTGGGCACGACGCCTCAGGCGATTCCGGTCAGGAACGCTTCGTCAAACGGCCAATGCAACGGTGGCATGACCCCTGAGGCGGAGCCAAGTGGCAACGACGCCACCTTCGTCAACTACTTCAGCTGGAATGGGGCCAATGCAACGGCCTTGGCTTGCAGCGTCGGTGGAACGATCACGTTTGTCCGCGAGCCAACGACTCCATCGAGAATCAAGATGACCTTCAACGTGCAATTCAGCGACGGAAGCACTTGGCTCAACAAGGTCATCTACGCCGAGTACAAGTACTAAGCAGTCGCCTCGAACACATTGGCTGAGCGCGGTGTGGTGGGTCCTTCGGGCAGCGCCGTCACCCGCTCATGCCCGAGTTCCCTTCACCCCTCTCTATCGAGTCTTCCCATGCGCCGTCTCTTGCCCTTCCCATTGATTGTCGTTCTATCGAGTAACGCCGTGATCGTGATGAGCGGGTGCACTGCTCATAAAGCAAACGTCGCCAAAGACACGGTTCGGGAAATGACCTCCTGTCAGAGGCTGGAAGTGATGGAACTCCGCGACGGATGGCGCGTCGATGGCTGCTCCGCGTCTTGGTACTGCCAAACGCCCAGTGGGCCCTGCGATTCACGCTCGTGTGAGGACTGGGCGCTCAAGAGCTACAACCAGTGCGCCAATTGGGCCCACGATGCGGGACCGACCCTCGGCATGCAGATCCTCGGGGCCATCACGGCCAACTCGAAGATGGATGAGTGCCGCAGTGACTACGCCGCAAGGCAACGGGACTGCAAGGCACGTCCTGCACAGCCAGCGTCGGCCGTGTCGTTCCGGTAGGTCGCGATCAGGCGCGAGACGATCACGGAACTGAAGAAGACCAACAGATCTTGGGTTTCCGGCGCAGCCGCCAATGCGCCACGCACGCTGTTTCAAAGGAGGAGAAATCATGTCGCTCTCGATACGAGTCGTTTTTACGAAGACGATCGCCGCGTTCGGGGCCATTGCCCTGCTGCTGTCGGTGGCCTGCGGACCGCCACCAGTCAGGGACATGGGCATGAACGGCTCGGGGGGCGGGGCTGGAAGTTCTGGAGGCGGGGCTGGAGGCACGGGCGGTGGGGGTGGAACCTCGGGGGTGCAATGCACCGTGGGTTCCGACTGCGCGTACTGGTACTGCGAGTGCACCGGCACAACAACGCCGGTCAACAGCCGAACCTGCAACAACCATCAATGCGCCGGAGCGTCGAGCGCCTGCAACGACGGCTGCGCGAGCTTCGGAAGAACATGGACCGGCCGCATTTTCAGCTCCCCCGGGTCGGCCGGCGGCGGTGGCGGCAGCAGCTCAAGCTCCGGTGGCCCAGGCTCGTCGTGTAGCACTCGTTTTGATTGCAATCCGTGGAGCTGTGGTTGCACCGATGGCGCTGTCTTGACCGTGCGTGACTGCCTCAACAACGTCTGCAACAGCAAGGCGTCTGCCTGCGGAGACGCCTGCTACGACACCGGGCATGGCGACTGGAACGGGCGTTGAGTCTTCGGACGTTGAGCTGCCACCGCTCGTCCTGAAAGCGCGCATCCTGCGGCGGAGAGGGCGAGGGCGAGGGCGGGCAGGAACGTGATGGGCACAGACCTGCTGAGCGCAGTGCTCGGGAGGGGCGGTACCGTTCCTTCCGGTCGTGACACCTACCGGCGGGACTTTCTGCTCCCGCCCGTCTTCTCGACTGAGTTTTTCCCTGTAGTGGCTGCGGGCAGGGCGACGATTGCATCACGGACCTGAACAGGTTCGTTGCAGAACGCAGCCAGCGCCTTCCAGATGACTTCGTTTGCCGACCTGCCCCTGCTGCCTGCGTACGCACGCAAGTCCTGAAGCAGGTCAGGCGGCAGTCGCAGGAGAAAACTCGCAGGCTTCGGAGGCAGCAGCGTCGGCCTGCCCATCCGATTGGGAGATGCCTTCATACCAAGGACTCTAGCGGGTTTGAGCCCCGTCAACAACACTTCATATATCACAATGATATACTAAGTCCCATGTACGGCTCTACCTGATCCGGGCGGCTTGAAAGTGATCCACCTGGCGGTCTGAAACTGATCCACCTCGCAACTGGGGACAGCTTGCCGGGCACAGCCCGGCGTGCGTTC
>JAYVCD010000359.1:0-7713 GCA_043750125.1 Archangiaceae bacterium
GAAAGTCCGGGCGGTTCCTGCCGCGCTGGGTCGGGTAGAGGCGAAGGTCGACGCTGCAGAAAAGGTCGAATGGTACGCGACGATCCTCGGGCCCAACGATGCGGAGCTGCTGCGCATTCGCAATGTCGACTCTCCGATTACCCACACCTATCAAGCGCCCCCGGTGGCAGCCGAGCCCGAGCGTCCGCTGATCGTCGCCGATGCCCCCCGCCGCACCGAGGACCCTCAGCTCACCCCGGTCGAGAAGCCGGTCGAATTCGAGCTTCGTGATTCGGGGAGGAAGCGGGCAGGGTGGGTGGCTCCGATTTCAATCACGCTCATTGCTGCCGGGGTGGCCGCGGGAGGCGTGGGGACCTACTTTGCGGTTCAGTCTTCCAGCGCTCGCCGGCAGTTCGCAGCTGCGACCGGCACGTCGCAGGCGGTCGTGGTGGGGATGACGCGCCAACGTGCGCTCGAGCTCGACAGCCAGGCGCGCAATGGCGCGCTGATCGGCAACGCGCTTTGGATCTCAGCCGGAGCCCTTGCGCTGTCCGGCCTCGCGATGGCGATTTTCGGACCGCAAGAGGCGGCACGATGAGCTTTCGCCTTGGGCTGGCAACGCTCGCGCTCGTCCTGGTCGCGGGCGCCTGCACCTGCGATCCGCTGCCGATTGACGCTCATAAATATGCCTGCATCAACGACAGCGATTGCGGTACCGACCTGTCCTGCGTGGATGGAGTCTGTGGGGGATCCACGGCGATCGACGCCGGGTTCGACGCAGGTTCTGACGCCGGGGCCGATGCAGGTTCTGACGCCGGGGCCGATGCAGGTTCTGACGCGGGAGACGACGCGGGCTCGGATGCCGGTTCCGACGCGGGCCTCGATGGGGGACAGGACGCTGGGTCCGATGCGGGAGTCGATGCGGGGCTCGATGCCGGAGTGGACGCAGGATCCGATGCGGGGCGCGATGCCGGAGTCGATGCCGGAGTCGATGCCGGAGTCGATGCCGGAGTCGACGCAGGAGTCGACGCAGGAACCGACGCAGGAACCGACGCAGGAACCGACGCAGGAACCGACGCCGGTTTCCTGAGCGCGTGCCATTCGGACGATGCTTGCTCTTCGACGGCTCAGCGTTGTGCAGAAGGAAGCGGGCAGTGTGTGTCGGCGCGAACTTGCGACACGAACATCGACTGCAACTCGGCATCGCCTTCCGACTACTGCTTCACGGGCGGAAAGGGTTGCCTCTGCGTGCCTTCGCCCAATGACGCGGGAGCCACCGGGGTGTGTCGCCGGCGCCACGCTCCCTGCGAGCCGTGCAGCTCGGATTTCGAATGTGGATCCGATGCTGGGTTCTCTCCCTTGGGAGCCTGCCTCGCCCTCGACGCCGGTGGCCCGAAGGTCTGCATTCAACAGAAGGTTGGGGCCTGTCCGTGTGGCACGACCCAGAACGCCAATGGGTTCTGCGTTCCCACCACCGGCAGTTGCGCGCCTTCCCCCTGCGGCGATGACCTGCAGTGTGCCGCGGACACCTCGTGCAATCCGTCGCCGATCTGCCAATGCGAGCCGCGCTGTCGATGGAATTTCGCTCAGGGTCGGGAAGACGCTCCAGGCTGTCCCGGAGGACAGGTGTGCTGGGTCGACAACGCAAACCTGGTCGGGGGCTCAGCCCTCTACGGGTTTGGGCGCTGCCGCCTTCCATGCGTCGGCCTGACCGATTGCAACGCCGCCACGATGGCCAATCCTTTCGGGGGCGTGGGTCTCGTCTGCCGGACCGAGATTCGGCCCGACGCAGGGCTGTCTTTGCCGCGGTGTCGCGGTGCAGGCACGTGCATGGACGATGAGGAATGCGCGCTCGGTACGGCTTCCGCTGCGCGCGGCTACTGCAATCGGGCGACGTACGTCTGTGCTACCGACTGCCGACTCGCAACGAATCCGGTCACCACTTTGCCGTTCAACGACTGCAACGCTCCGAACACCTGCAGCCTCGACGCCGGAATGAACGTCTGCGGTCCCTAACGTTCGAAGGCAATCAACGTCAGCTGGTGAAATCCAACCAGCATCTTCTCGAGCTGCACCGGCGTCACCATCGTCCGGGCGAGCACCACCAGGTCAGAGAACCGATCGCAGCCCTCGAGCAGTCCCATCACGCCGCTCTCGCGAGGATCCGAGGGCGTGAAGCTGTTGAAGCGCGGCAGCCGAAACAAGGGCTCGTTGGCGCGAAGTCGACTGAGGAACTTATCGGTATCGACGGCTGCGCCCTGGGGGACGAGCAGGACGGAAGGAGCGGGCGCGGACGGGCGCGAGGCAGCCGGCGCCTTCTGAAGCGCTGCGATTTGCGCGCGCGCAGCTTCGAGCAGGGTCGTGGTCTCTACGGCGGCCGCCATCTGCTCTCGCGCCGCTACCAGCAGGGCTTCGAACTCTTCGACCCGCGCGGTGAGCTGGACGTGCGCATTGGCGAGCTCGCCCTGGCTGCGTTCGACGGCGACGCGGCGCGCGCGTTCGGCTTCGAGCTTACGGGCTGCTTCGGCCAGATGACTGGCACTGGTCTCTTCGAGCTCGACCTTTTGCTGGGCGAGGGTCTCAGCCAGCCGCCGCATCCCCGCATCGTCGTTCTCCATCATCCCCAGTTCGTGCCGGTACGCTTCGGCGTCGCCCAGCGCTTCGGACAATCGGGTCTGCAGCTCGCCAATCTCGGCGCGGGCCGTCTCGAGCTCACTTTGCAGCTCGTCCGTCGGCGAAACCTGCGCCGAGGCGCGGGCCTCGATTTCTTCCCTTCGTTGTCGGGCTTCGGCCAGCTCGCGGTCTCGATCTGCCAGCGCTTCGGTGAGGGCGGCGATCTCTTCGAGCGCCTGCTTCAGCTGCACCGTCTGGGTAGCCGGAGCCAATGGCTGTTCCGCAGGTGCAGGGCTGCTCTGGTACTCATCGAGCAGAGCATCGAGTGCGAGCATCATCGTCGGCTCGAGGTCGACGAACTTCAGGCCCATGCCCTGGCTCTTCGTCTCTTTGGCCTCGGCGTCGTTCTTCACCCGCACGACTTTGCAGCGCACCCGAATGGGCGTGGCGCGACCTGGGGGAAGCAGGTCCACGTCGACGAGGCGATCGAGCGGAAGGGGCCGATCGGTCTTGATGAACAGGCCTCCCTTCGAAAGATCCTGGAGGTAGGCGACCCGCATCCGTTCGGGGGTCGAAATTTTCACCAATACGTGAGGCACCGGCAGCCGCTCATGAACTCGCCGATCATCGTCGCTGGCCATTAGAGCCTCGAGGATGCCACCCCCGTCACGCCGAGGCGACGATCTGACCGGGGCCTCGAGACGATTTCGCGGTCGTTGAGCCACGGTCTGCCTCATGTCTCGACCCCTTGCGCGCGTTGGAGTCCTGTTTGTGCTCACGGCCTGTGGCGGCGAGGTCAGGCAGGTCGACGACTACGTCGATCACGACATGGGGGTGGTCACCAGCGAACTCAACGTGGGCCAGTCGGGAGGCTGCGACACCTCGATCGTCGGTCCTTTGACCCAGCAGCTGATCGCTGAGCTCAATTGCATCTCGCCCAACACGACTGTGGTATTCGACCACCTGATTCAATGATTCAACCTTTAAAATTACCCCAGTATTCGAAGCCGGCCAAGTGCCGGCCAAATCCCCTCAGAGCCAGGAAAGGAACACGCAGAGGCTGCGTTCTGGCGCCCTCGTCCAGAGCCAAACAGAGTTCCCTTGAACCCTCGGCCGACCGGTACCTGCGCGCTCGTCCGTCGTCCGCTCTTCCGCGAGTGCATTGACGTTCGATGAGACTTTACTGGGCAGGAAAGCAGGCACCCGCCGGGCACGACTGACGACCATCGAAAGGCAGGTCCGTTGCCAACCGGCGACACGTTCGCAGCCGGCCCAAAAGACCACGCGAGCTCAAGCGCACCGAATGATCGACACCCGTCGCGCCAGTCGGTCGAGCCGCTTCCCGCTGTTGGCGCTCGTCTCCGCCCGAGATCCCAGGTGGGCATGGCGCAAGGCCCGGGGAAGATCCTTGAGCCCATGTTCGGCGAGCTTGGCGAGCAGAAGATGGACCTGGGCGAACTCGTTTCGACCGAGCGCAGGCAGCGCGGCGGCGCGCTCGAGCCAGTCGGCCGCGCTCGAGAAAGCCCGCCGTCGTCCGGCTCCCTGGGCCAACAGCACCAGGGCCTCGAATGCGACCTGAGGATGCCGCGACCGTTCGACCGCGGCGAGCGCGAAGATTTCCGCGCGGGCGGGCTGTTCACACCGAACAGCGACCCGGGCCAATGACAGACAATCTTCGGCGGCATCGTCGGCGTGGAGCCCTTCGAACCGGCGACAGAGCTCGGCGAGAATCCCTGCCATGCTCACCAGGTCCTGGGCGTTGTGTTCGAGGACCCGCTCGACCTGTTCCGAGAGCCCTGAGCGCAGCCAGTCGAAGTACACGGCTGGAATGTCAGCACCGGCGATGTCTCCTTCGCGTCGAAAGCCGAGCACGGCTACTTCGAGATCCTGAAGCCGGGTGGCTCCGAGGCGGCGCTTGAACACCCGGCGCGCGCAGTGGAGCAGGTCCAGGTGGGGCTTCGCCGTCGGCGGAGCGATTCGATTGAGCACGAATCGGGTTCGAAGCAGGGGCCAGTCGAAGCACTTTCCGTTGAAGGTCACCAGTACACTGCAGGCCTCGATCTTCTCGGCGAGCATTCTCAACAGCGGCCCTTCGGCACCCGGGCGGCCGAGAAACAGCTGGCGAACGATGAGCAGCTCGTCTTCGAACCACGAAAGTCCGACGACCCAGGGCAGGGTCCCCGAACCGCCGTGAAGCCCGGTGGTCTCGGTGTCGATCATCAGCATCTGACCGAGGTCGACCGACGCGAGCGTCGCATCGAGCGCGAGCGCGGCAACGGTCGAAGCCTGCGCGATTCGTGCAGCCGCCACGCGGACCTTGCCCTGAACGAAGTCCGGACCGTGCACCTGCTCGACGAACTGAACGGGCCCGTGGGGCGTCTGAAGCGCCGGAAGAAAATCCGAGCCCGCAATTCGAGCGTGGACCGGCTCGACGGGAAGAGGCCCGAAGCTCGTGAGCTGCGAAAGCTTTTCGCGCAGGGACCTCACAGTCCGAGGCAGGTGAGCGTGGTGAGCACCAGGTGCCGTCGGCTTTTCTTGCGGGGAATTCCGACTCCGAATTCGAGGCCGATGCACCCGGGGCAGCCGTCTTCGCAGCCGCAGCCTTCGACCAGTCGGCGGGCCCGCGCGACGAGCTCGAGGCGCTCTTCGAAGAGGCGAGGAGACAGTCCGATTCCGCCGGGAATTTCGTCGTAGAGAAAAACAGTGGGGTCGATGATCGGCTGGCCGGTTCGGGCAGGAGCTCCGGGAACTGATCTGCTGCCCAGGGTCCGCCCCAGATCTCGGGGGTCGATCATCAAGCCGACACAGGCCACCGAGTGCATCGCCACGCCCAGCGCACGCACCGCGTCCACGACTTCGACCCGGGGAGCCGCGATCGCCTCGACGACCTCTTCGGGGACCGTCAGCCAGAAGGCGGTGCTGTGCATCTGCAACTCGGGGAGGGCGATTTCTCCGTACCCGACATTTTCGTGGGTGTGGAATTTCACCTTCTTGAAGCCGACGACCTTCTCGACCACCGAGACTTCGCCACTGCCGAACACGACGGTGGGCCGCGCCTCTTCGGACGCCTGCGAAATCACTTCCACCCGGGTGTGCTTCATCGCGTCGGTGAAATAATCGGGTGCCACTTTGCGAATGAACGCTTTGCGGTTCGGGAGGTCGAGTCGCTCGACCTGGTACTGCTCTCCGTCGTGTTGGTAGATCGCCTGCTCGTGCAGCATGGTGTGCGCCGAACGCCAATCCATCTCGGCCAGGGTGCGGTCGGCCGGCAGCTCGATGATCACGATGTTGTCCCACCCCACGCTGCGCAACGAGATGTTGTTGGCCGGGTACGCATCGGCGGCCCAATGCCAGGCGCGCACCCCGGACGGAGTTTCCGCGGGGTGAAGCACGCGGTGCTCGGTCAAGAACTCGAGCGTCTGGGCCGTCGCTTCGGCAGTGACTTCGCGAAATCCTTCGCCCGCTTCAAAGGGCAGCTCGAAGGCCGCGCACTTCAAGTGCTGGACCAGGATCTCGACGTTGTCGGGATCAATGCGCGCCTGCTCGATCGGTGAGCGGAGCAAAAATCCTTCGTCGCCTGCGACGTACTGATCGAGCGGCGCGCTCGAGGCGACCATCAACGCCAGGCTTTGTTCCTGCCGTCGGCCGGCGCGACCAAACCGTTGCCAGAGCGCGGCGAGGTTTCCCGGGTACCCGGCGCAGACCACCGCGTCGAGGGAACCGATGTCGATCCCGAGCTCGAGCGCGTTGGTCGCGACCACGCAACGGATCTCGCCCGCGCGCAGCCTCGCCTCGATGTTTCGGCGCATCAGCGGCAGGTAGCCCCCGCGATAGGCGAGCACCGTATCGGCGGGAATGCGGTCTTCGGCGAGGTGGTCGCGCAGGTACTTGAGCATCACCTCGACGGTGTTGCGCGATTGGCCGAAGACGAGGGTCGGCACTCCGGCGCGGACGAGGTCTGCCGACAGGCGCGCGGTCGCCTTGATGTAGCTCTGGCGGATTCCGAGCTCGGGGTTCACCACCGGCGGGTTGTAGACGAGCACCTGTCGGGGACCCGTTGGAGCGCCGGACTCGCTGACCAACGCAACGTCGCGGCCGAGCATTCGACTGGCGTGCTCTCGGGGGTTGCCGATGGTGGCCGAGGCGAAGATGAACTGGGGCGTGCTGCCGTGAAAGCGCGCGATGCGATCCAGCCGGCGCAGCACGTTGGCCAGGTGTGAGCCGAAGACTCCGCGGTAGGTGTGCAGCTCGTCGAGCACGACGAAGCGAAGGTTGGCGAACAGCCGAGCCCAGTTGGCGTGGTGAGGGAGGATTCCGCTGTGCAGCATGTCGGGGTTGCTGAGCACGATGCCGCTGCGCTCTCTCGCGACCTTTCGGGCATCGGCAGGGGTATCGCCGTCGAAGGTGATCGCTCCATGGGGAAGTTGCGCGTCGCGCATCAGGGCCCGCAGGGCCTCTTCCTGATCTCGAGCCAGCGCCTTGGTGGGAAAAAGGTACAGCGCGCAGGCATGGGTTTGGCGCGCGAGCAGATCGAGAACAGGCAGGTTGAAGCAGAGGCTCTTTCCCGAAGCGGTGGGCGTCGCGACCACCAGGTCCCGACCGCTGGAAGCGAGCGCGAATGCCTGGGCTTGATGGGTGTAGAGCTCGCAAATTCCGCGCTGGGCCAGGGCTGCGCGAACGGACGGAGCCAACGCCTCGGGGACCCGAGCGAAGCTCGCTTCCCGCGCGGCGATCGAAGTGTCGAGCACGATGTTCGGCCAGACGGATCGGTCTTCGCGCCAGCGCGAGAGCTGGTCGGCGAGGCCGCCTCCGCGTTGCCACGGCGTCTTCCGCTTCCCCTCGAATTCCCCGTCCCTGGTCTGCACCCCTTGAACTGTACAGGCGGTCAGTGAGCTGCTCAAGGGTTCAGCGGTGGGTCACTCTCGTGCGGCCTGCCTTCGGGAAGCCTGAAGCTTGATCCGGGTGGACGGGGTGGTGTCGGCCTTGAGTGAGGATTTCATCTGAGGATCCGGAAATCGCGCAGGCTGATCCGGGCGGCTTGAAAGTGATCCACCTGGCGGTCTGAAACTGATCCACCTCGCAACTGGGGACAGCTTGCCGGGCACAGCCCGGCGTGCGTTC
>JAYVCD010000360.1:0-19325 GCA_043750125.1 Archangiaceae bacterium
GAACGCACGCCGGGCTGTGCCCGGCAAGCTGTCCCCAGTTGCGAGGTGGATCAGTTTCAGACCGCCAGGTGGATCACTTTCAAGCCGCCCGGATCAGCCCGTTCAAGTGATCGCCCGACGGGGGATCGACGGATCGCTGGAGAGGCGGTAGGTCGAGAAGATGTCGATGGGACGCCGAGAACCGCAGCAGGACTCGATGCTGTCACCAGCGGCCCGAGTCACATCTTCTACGACCGGCTGAACGCCCAACTCGACGAGCTAAAGTTCGATCTGAAGGTCGAAAAGCTCTGCGAGGGCTTCTTCGAGGAAAAAGAAAAGCGAGGTCGCCCGTCGATCGCGCCGGGGATGTACTTCCGGATGCTGCTGGTTGCTGGTTGGGTACTTCGAGGGCATTGAATCCGAGCGAGGCATCGAGTGGAGATGCACGGACTCGCTGTCGCTGAGGCGCTTCCTGCGGGTCGGGGACACCGAGCGAGTGCCGGACCATTCGACCCTGTCGCGAATGCGGCAGCGGCTGGCCGAAGAGGTGTTCAGCGAAGTGTTCGACGTGGTGCTGGCCGCTGGTGGCGCAGCACGGTTTGTTGCAAGGCACTCTGCGGAGCGCGCCATCGCCTGGGTCGCGCGACTTTTGGAGCCTCGATTCGTCGGCACCGAGTCACGGTTGCTGACGGTGTTCCAGCTGCTGACCGACATGATCGAAGGCAGCGAAGCGAACCCCGACGCGCGCCTGGCTGAGCTGCAGAAGAGGCGGGACGAAATCGACTCCGAGATGGGTCGGCTTCGGACTGGCCAGGTCGATCTGATGGATCCGGCCGCGCTGCGAGAACGGTTTCAGCTGATGGCGAGCACCGCCCGCGAGCTCCTCGCCGACTTCCGTGAGCTCGAACAGAGCTTCCATCAGCTCGATCGTGGCGTTCGCCAACGGATCGCGGCCTGGGATGGCGGTCGCGGAGCCTTGCTCGACAGCATTCTTGGCGAGCGCGATGCGATCGCCTCGTCGGACCAGGGCACGAGCTTCCGTGCATTTTGGGACTTCCTGATGTCCACCGAGCGGCAGGAAGAGTTCACCCAGAAGCTTCAGCGTGTTTTCGAGCTCCCGGCAATCGCCGAGACGGTGCCCGACCCGCGGTTGCGCAGAATCCACTACGACTGGCTCTCGGCTGGCCGACCAGATCGACGGCTACGTCAATAAGGTAAAGGACCTGGGGTTCCTCCGCCCTCTTCGCGGTCGCGAGGGTGAGTACGAGGTCGTTCGTCTGCTGAAGACGTTCGTCGACGCTCAGAAGCTCGAAGAGCTGTTGGCGAGCTACCGCGCCCATGCCGCCACAGGCACGGACCTGCCGTGACCGCGAGCGAACCGCGTCAGGTGGATTTGCTCGATCTCGCAGCCCCGAGCGAACGGGCCGGCTTCCGGCTCCATCGGCTCGAGATCCTCAACTGGGGGACCTTTGACCAGAAGGTCTGGAGTCTCGAGACGGGCGGAGAGACGTCGCTGCTCACCGGGGACATCGGCTCAGGAAAATCTACCCTTGTCGACGCGCTGACCACGCTGCTGATCGCGCCTCAAAAAGTCGCATACAACAAGGCCGCCGGCGCCGAGGCTCGCGAGCGGAGCGTTCGCTCGTATTTCCTCGGCCACTACAAGGCGGAGCGCAGTGAGACGGGGGTCGGCGCGAAGCCCGTCTCATTGCGCGACGCGAACAGCTGCTCGGTGCTCCTCGCGCACTTCTTCAACGAGGGCTACCAGCAAGACGTGACGCTCGCCCAGGTGTGCTGGATGCGGGAACAGGAGGGGCAGCCTGCGCGACTGTTCATCGTCGCCGACCAGAAGCTCTCGATCGCCGACCACTTCTCGAGCTTCAGCGACATCTCTCAGTTGCGCAAACGCCTCAAGACGCTCACCAAAGAGGTCCACGAAACCTTCCCGCCGGGTTTCTATCCATGGGTCTTGCGTCCCGCGAGTGCTCGAGCGAAAGCCGACTGCCTGCTGGCGCTCAAGACGGCAGCCCAACCGCCTCATCCCAGCCGCGTCTTCCAGGCTCTCGAGCGGTATTTCGAATACCTCACCGCCTGACTCACCCGTCGGCAACCCGCCACAAGTACCAGGCCGCGACGGTCCGATACGGCCGCCACTTTTCACCCTGGGCCAGCAGCTGCCTGGGCGTCACCATCTTGCGCTTCCTGGCCAGCAGGCTGAAGCCGCGGCGCACCCCGAAGTCATCGACCGGAAAGACGTCGAGTCGGCCGAGGTGGAACATCAACATCATTTCGACGGTCCACCGGCCGATTCCGCGCACAAGGGTCAGCCGGGTGACGATCGCCTCTTCATCGAGGGTATGCAGCACCTTCGCCGTGGGCACCGTCCCATCGAGCACCTTCGCCGCCAGGTCTTTGAGCGCGAGCGACTTTCCGCGCGACAACCCGCAGGCGCGAAGGGTCGGCATCCGCGCGGCCTTCACCTGCTGCGGCGTGGGCCAGTCGCCCTTCCCCACCCGGTCCTTGAAACGCTGAAGGATCGTTTCTGCGGCCTTACCGTGCAGCTGCTGGTGACAGATGGACCTCGTCAGCGCTTGAAAGGGCTCGAAGTGCTTCACCCGCTTCAGCTCACACTTGCCGACCTTGGCGATGATTGTGGCGAACCGGGGGTCGACTTGAAGCAGATGCAACTGCGCCGCGCGGAGTTTCAAGGGAGTGCTCAAAGCCCGAAGAGTCTGCCCCGGTTCGGCTATGCTTCGGAGGCGTAAATGACCTCTCCGACTGCAGCACGTGTCCCGGGAAAGATTCTCGTTATCGACGACGATAAGTCGGCACGCCTGCTGCTCGAGCGCGTGCTCAGTCGCGCCGGCCACACCGTCACCCTGGTCGACAACGGCGAGCAGGGTCTGACCTTGTTGTCGAAAGACGCCTACGACTTGATCATCACCGACAAGAACCTGCCCGGCATCGATGGCCTCGAGGTGTTGCGTCTGGCGCGGGAACAGATTCCCAACCTCCAGGCGATCGTCATCACCGGCTTTCCAACCCCCGAGACGAAGAGCTCTGCGCGCGATCTGGGGGTCTTCAGCTACGTCACCAAGCCCTTCGGGATTCTCGACATCCTGGGCACCTGCGACAGCGCCATTCGGGCAGCCCGCGGCGGATGACGGACCCTTTTCCCGGAACAGCAAAGTCGCCTTGATTCAGGCGACGCCTTCTGACGCCCGGGGCGATCGCGATTGGATCATCGCGGCGGTAGCCCTCGGGTGCCTGGTGATCTCTTCCGCGCTGCTCGCCTGGGATCCTCGTCACGCCCAGGCTCCGGCCGTCGAATCCAAAGTCGTCGGCACGGTCAGCTTCAGCTCTGCAGATCTCCGCCGACGGCCCGCTTCCCGCCTCGGGTGGGACGAGGTGGGCCGGGGCGGCGTGGTCCACGAGCTCGACGCGCTGTTCGTGCCTCCGGGGGTTGAAGCCAAGGTCGCGTTCCTCGACGGCACCGTGCTCGAGCTCGACGAGAGATCCCTGGTGGTCATCGACCTCTCTCACGCCGGCCGGCGAAACGTCTCGGTTCGGCAGGGCAGCGTCGAAGGCCGCGCCGGCCCCGCGGGCCTGCTGCTCAGCACTCCGCAGGGAACCGCCCAGCTCTCGGCGCAATCGCAGGCGATCATCGAAGTGACCGGCGACGCGGTCGCGATGGCGGTGACCAAGGGCGATGGCCTGCTCGGCAGCACCGCGCTCGCCAGTGGAGAACGGGGGGACATGAGCGCCTCGGGAACGCAGGCCCAGGGCACCTGGCCGGTGAGCCTGTTGGAACCGGCGCGAAACCAACGACGGTTTTTTCGCAGCCAGGCGCCTCCGCTGGAGTTTCGTTGGCAGAAGGTGGCGGGCGAAGCGCGGCTGCAGCTGGCCCGAGACCGCGGGTTCGCGTTCGTCCTCGAAGAGCACAGCGCATCCGAAGGCAGCTTCGTCTTCAACCGCGGTGGAGCTGGCGTTTTCTGGTGGCGCATCGTCAACGAAGCGGGTCAGCCGGTCTCTGAGTCCCGACGGATCACCGTCCTCGAAGACGTGCCTCCCACCTTGTTGAGCCCCCGCGACGGCGAGCTGGTGCTGAGCAGCGACAAGCAGATGGGCGTCTTCTCCTGGGTCGGGGTGCGGGGAGTCTCGAGCTACAAGCTCGAGGTGGCGCCCGTCGAGAGCTTCGAAAGCATTTCCTGGGGACGACAAGTCGAAGGCGGTCAGCTGCGGACGCCGCTTTCGCTCGATGAAGGCCGCTGGTTCTGGCGGGTGCGCACCCTCGATGAAGAGCGCGGCGAGTCCGGCCCTTCCCGACCCCAATCTTTTCGCCTGATTCACCGCGCGCTGCCCGAGGCCCCCGAGCTGCTCAACCCCGAGATCGAGGTGGAGCCTGCGCGCGGGAAGTAGGGCCGGCTGGTGGGTGCTGCTGCTGGGGCTGTCGGCGTACGCCCAGACTGCGCGGGTGGTGCTGCGGTGGAAAGCGGCGCCGGGCCTGGTCAGCTACCAGGTACAGATCGCCGGCGAGGCCGCCTTCTCGAAGATCGTCCTCGACGAAAAAGTGAACGAACCGGTGCTGAAGTGGGAATCACTGCCGACCACTGTTTTCTATTGGCGGGTGCGGACCTTCGATACCGAAGGTCGGGCGAGCGAATGGAGCGCTCCCCGGCAGATCGCTCCGGCCACGGGCCCACCGGCTCCGAAGCTCCCCGCCGCCGGGACCACCCTGCTGTGCGCGACCGAGCCGGTCCCGCTGGTCCTCGAGACATCGGCGGTGTTGAAGGACTACATCCTCGAGCTTTCCACCGACGGGCTGTTCTCGCCGGGGCAGTTCACCGTGCTGACCAGCAAGACGGGCGAATTTCGAGCCGTGCTCCCGGCGGGCACGACCAGCTGGCGAGGCCGGGGAATCGATCTGACCGGGCGCACCACAGACCCCTCGGGTCCCCGGAAGCTGTCAGTGAAGCTGGCCGCCCCCAGAGTCAAGCCCGCACCCGATGTTCCCGCCGGCACGTCGTCGGTCACCCTGGCCTGGACGGCTTCGCCCTGCGCCCGCAACTACCTCGTCGAGGCCAGCTACGAAGGCCCGGAGCACGCGGTGCACGAAGCCCACGAGACACAGATGAGCTTCAAGCCGACGGGCGTGGGGGAATACCGCTTTCGCGTCGCCGCGCGGGACGACCAGGGCAACCAGTCAGACTGGAGCGCAGAAGGAAAGTTTCGGGTGCGGCTGCCCGCGCCGGTCGCCCGGGCCGAGACGGTGCGCCCTTCTGAAGCGAGCGGCAGTGAGGTCGAGCTGGCCTGGAACCCATCGCCCCAGGCGGTGACCTACGGGGTCGAAGTGTCCCGGTCGGAGACCTTCAAGGACGCCACCCCGTTCAGCGTCACGACTTCCAGCCACCGGGCGAAGTGGGCCCCGGGGAAATACCTGTGGCGGGTGACCGCGCGCGATGGGGCCGGGCACCTGTCGTTCTCTTCTGAGCCCCGCAGCTTCGTCGTCCCAGCTCCTGGCGCCGAAGGGGTTCCCAAGGTTTCGATGCTCGCTCCGGTCGACGGTGCCGCAGTCGTGGGGTCCACGAGCGCCCCGGTTTCCTTCCCCCGCTCGCCGTCGGGGACACAGTTCGCGTCACTCACCCTGGCGGCAGTGCTCGGAGGCCGCTTCAATTTCGCGGCGGTTCATTCGCCGTCGGGGGTGCTGTCGTTGGGGTACCGCGCGAGCCCGGCCCACGGGTTGTTCACCGCTCAGCTCCGAGCGGAGATCTACGGCGCAGCCGCAACCGTGCAGAGCCCCGATGGCCCAATGGTCGCTCGGGTGACCGCGCCCTCGCTGAGTTTAGTGGTGGGCGCCCACCACTGCTTCGGGGTCTGGACTCTGTCCGGGGTCATTGGCGGCGGGGCCCAGGTTGCGGTGAGCGCGGTGGGAGAAGATTCCCAGACACAGGTGTTGCCCGCGTTCGAGCTCGTCACCGCTTTGGGCCGCCGGCTGGGCCCAGGCGCGGTGGAAGTCGAGCTTTCGTTTCTCTATTCGCGGCTCAACATTCCGCTCGCCCAATTACAAGCGGGAGGACTTTTCGTCGGCATCGGCTACCGTTTCGACCTTTCCGGGGGAAAGTAGTCCTTCATGCGTCGTTCGATTCGATACCAGCTGGTCGCGCTCTTCGGCGCGATGCTCGTCGGAGCGATGGCGACCTATCTGGCGCTCGCTTCCCGAATCGTCAACGCCGACAAGCTCGCCACGGTTTACGACGTAAACGCGTTGTTGGCTGCGACCGTCTCGGACCAGCTGAGCAGCACGCTCGACGCGCTGTCCGACAAGCTGAAGTACTTCGCCGCCGAAGGTGCGCCGACGGAAGGCCGGGCCCGAGCGCTGTTCTCGGCAGACGACGAGGTGCTCTCACTCGAGCTGTGGAAGCGCAGCACCAGCGGCGGGTTCGAGCGGACCTTCAGCTTCACCGACCTGCGGCGGCTGCAGTCGCTGAACCTCGGGGCTCCGGACCTGGAACACGCGCGCAAGGCCTACCCGGTGCCGCTCGAATCGGTCGCGGCGCTCGGGTTGCTGGTGCAGAACGCCAGCCTTCCTCCGGACCTCGCGTTGCTTCGGGTCGCCGTCGCCACCCGCGATGGAAACGGAGTCGCGGTGGCCGACCTGCGGCCCGAACGGCTGCTGAAGGTGGTGCAGAGCGTCGGGGTCTACCGGGTGTTCGTGGTCGACGCGCGCGGCGGAGTGCTCGCTCACCCCGATGCCCAGAAGGTGCTGGGCCACGCCGACCTTTCGGCCCTGCCGGTGGTGAAAGACGCGCTCGATGCCAAGGTGGCCCGCGGCAGCCGGGACTACGACGCCGAAGACGGGGACGTGGTGGCCAGCTACGCCCGGCTCGACAAGGGAAGTGCGGCGGTGGTGGTCGAGACTCCGCGGGCCGAAATCTTTCGCGCCACCCGCGAGCTGCAGGAACGCTCGATTCTGTTTGCGATCGCGTTGATCTCGATCGCGTTGTTGGCGGCGATCTACTTCTCGCGCAGGGTCACCGCCCCGCTGCGCACGCTCGAGCTGACGATGGCCCGGGTGTCGAAGGGGGAATTCAACGTCGCGGTCGAAGTCACCAGCCAGAACGAAATCGGTGCGGTCGCCACGGCCTTCAACCAGATGACGAAAGAGCTCGGCAAGCGCAACGACGAGCTCGAACAGAAAAACGCGCTGCTGGTGCAGTCGGAAAAGTTGTCGGCGATTGGCGAGCTGTCGGCGGGCCTGGCCCACGAAGTAAAGAACCCGATGGTGGGAATCGTGGGGTTCGCCCAGCTGGGAAAAGAGTCGGTCGATCTCGATGAGGCCAGAGAATATTTCGGGTTGATCGACAACGACGCGCAGCGGGCCAACTCGATTCTTCAGCGGTTGCTCGAGTTCGCCCGTCCTCCCGACGTCGAGCGCGAACGGCTGGAAGTCAGAACGGTGGTCGACGGTGCGGTCAAGCTCGTCGCCCACCAACTTCAGCTTCAGGGGGTCCGAATCGAGACCCGCTACGCCGAAGGCCTGCCGGTGATCATCGGCAACGGAAACCAACTGCGGCAGGTCCTCGTCAACTTGATGATGAACGCCGGGCAGGCGATGGAGCAGTCGAAAATCAAGAAGCTCTACGTCGAGGCGTCCGGCGCCGATTGGACGGTGCTCGTCTCGGTCAAAGACACCGGGCCGGGAATGGCCCCCGAAGTGCGCAAGCGCCTGTTCGAGCCGTTCTTCACCACCAAGCCGCGGGGAAAGGGAACGGGGCTGGGGCTGTCGATCAGCCGGAGCATCATCGAAGAGCACAAAGGCGAGCTGAGGGTGGAAAGTGAGGTGGGCGCGGGCGCGACCTTCGTCATCCGTCTGCCCGCTGCGCCCGTCGTGGTCTGACGAAGGCTACTCTTCCCGCTGATCATGCTCGTCGATGACCGGCGCCAGCTCGACGGTCCCGTGCTCGGCGACACCCAGCTCTTTGAGCAACGCCTTCAGCCGGGGAATGATGACGCTCTGGGCCTGCCCTTTGTGCCGGGGCGCTACGTCGATCAACATCGTCCAGCCTTCTTCGGCCAGTGAGACCATTCCATCGACCGTGCGGAACATCCCTCAAGGCAATCCGGGCCGCGAGCACTGCGCTCGCCGGCGCAGTGGAAGTTCAGGGAATCGGCTTGAGCCACGCGAGCCCGAGCACTTTGCCCTGCGGCGCCTGTTGGACGAAGGCGACGACCTTCAGCTGGTCGAGCTTCCAGCCGGGCTCGAGTCGAAGGCTTACTTTTCCGTCCGGCCCCACCCGCACCAACTGACGAACGACCGCGGTGTGGCTGAGGCTCTGGCCCCGGTTTTCGCCGCGCAGCACAGGGTGGGTCAGCCCGCTTTCGGCCAGGGCCACCCACAGCGGATCGGGCGCATCGGTTGCGGCAGACACTTCGATTCGGGAATCTTTGAGCTTCGCGCTCAGGGTGACCTGGGCGCGCGGGGCGCCGCGCTGCTGCGACAACACCTCGAGCGCGCGCTGCTTGTTGCCGACGAAAGCCGCCTCGCCCTCGACCACCATCTGGGGGGTGTACATCTGCTTTCCGTACGCTTCCTGGCGCGCGGTGAACTGGGGACTCGAGAACGGGTCTGCCCACCCCAGCGAATTCCAGTAGTCGACGTGGAGCGAGAGCACCACCACCTCGATTCCGGCCACCGGCTGCGCCGCCTCGAGCCACTGCAGCGTCTGGTCCGCCGCAGGGCAACTCGAACAGCCTTCAGAGGTGAACAGCTCAACAAGCACCGGGGTCGGCTTGCCCCCGAGCGCGATGATCGTCAGCAAGGTCAGCATCACCCAGGTACGCCCGTGAACGACCTGCGGTTACGGTTTCAGCCTTTGTAGTGGTGCACGGACAGCACCTGGTAATTCATCGGGCCCATCGTGATCCTCTGGCTCCCGTCCGGGTTGACGTTGTTCGAGCCGATGAACTGGGGCACCCCGTTCTTGGTCCCGGCGAACATCACCGTGTGGTGTCCGCCACCGCCGGTAGAGAAGGTCACGCAGTCGCCCGGGCTGGCATTGGCCAACGAGACGCGCTGAAATTTCGGGTTGCGATCCAGGTTGGCCATCAGCTGGGTCGAGCCTGCCGAGTAGTCGCCGTGGCCAATCTGACCGGCCGCCTGCAGACACCCCGAGACGAAGCTGGCGCAGTTGACGTTGTTGGGAACCCAATCTTCCATCGCCTTGCCGAGCACCGAATTCTCGAGCTTCAGGCTGGCGGCGTTCTTTCCGAGCTGAGCCTGGGCAATCACCAACGCGCCCGTCGCGGGACCCGAGCTGCCCGGGTTCTGAACCGGACCGGTCGGCGAGGTGCCACCCGAGCCCGGCTTCGACTTCGGCGGCTCGAACGAGTCGCGCTTCCCGGGGATGTTCAGCTGCGCCCCGGCGTAGATCATGTTCGCGTTCTTGATCTGCGGGTTGGCCTTCATCAGGGCCGTCACCGTGGTCCCATTGCGCCGCGCCAGAGCCGAGAGAGTGTCGCCTGATTGAATTCGGTAGCTCATGGTGTGGCTCCTTGCGTTGGGTACAGAAGGTTATCGGTGTGGCTGCCGGGCCGTTGCTCTCCTCGAAACGTAAAAAGCCTTGGTGGAATGCGGTCAAATCAAGTGGGCTCGCGGGCCTGGAGCCGAATGGGGATCAGCAGGTCAGCCTCGGAGGTGAGCGGGGGAAGCTTCAGCGTTCGCAGCTGGGCGACGATGCAGGCGCCGACCACGGCGTCCCGGCGACTTCCTTCCTGCACCCGCGCTTCGGTCACCTTCCCTGCGGCCGACAAGCTCAACGCGACGACGATGAAGCCGCTGAAGGACGCCTGTTTCTTCAGTTCCTGCTCATAGCAATGCTCGAACGAGGCGCGCTTGGAACGCAGAGCGATGCGAATCGCATCTTGGGGCTCGACGGCGGTGGAGGTGGGAACCGGTGCTACCGGCCGGGCCACCGCCGACCGGCGAAGCTTCTTCACCAGAGGAGCAACGGGAAGCTCAGGCTCTGCTTCGAGCTCTTCCTCCAGGGTGGCGGGAGAGAGGTCGATTATCTGCTCGGCGACCCGCACCGGAAGGGCGGGGGGCTGGCCCACGGTCCACGCAGACACGGCGCTCGAGCGCTTCGACGAGGCGACGGCCGAGAGCGCTGCGGCGAGGAAACAGGAGGCGGCCGCGAACGCGAGAACAGCAAAGACGGTCGGCTTGATCAGAGCTCTCATCAGGCAGGGCATTCCACCGCGCGTGCCAGCGAAAGAAGCCCAGCCTCCCGCGCGGTTGGGTGCACGGAAGGCGGGTCGTCGAGGAGTCCGAGGGTCCCGCCTGACCCCCAAAGCAGGCGCTACGGCTTTCCGGGTCCGGTGAACTTCCGGGCCTCAGCGATGACGTCGTCGGTGCCGGTGTGCAGCCCGACCCAGCCCGCGGTGTTTTCAGTGCGGGCCCACAGGTCCCCTGCGCTCTTGCCCAGCTCGAGGAAGCCCTTGTTCGAGCCTCGGGAAAGGTAGTCGATGCGCAGCTCGACCTTCGGCTCTCCGGTCTTCGGCAGCTCGCCCTTGCCGAGCACTTCGGTGACGATCAACCGGTTCCAGACCTTGTCGTGCCAGTTGCGCACGAGGTCATCGGGTTTGTCGGGGGTCTGCTTCGAGGCGACCTTCATCGTCTGCGGAATCTCGGCGTCTTTTTGCAGGTACGCGTGCCGGGTGCCGTCGTATTCGATGACGAACTCGTCGAAGTCCGGCCCGCGAAACGAGTGCAGCCTTCGGTCGATCAACGCCTGAGACGACGGCTCGAGCTCGCTCAACAAAGACCCGCTCAGCAGGTACACCGCGCTGTCCTTCTCGTCGCGCAGGTAGGTGCCGACCACTCCGGGCTGGGGGTTGCTGACGGTGAAAGCGTGCGGCTGTCCCGAGACGGTCACGGTGAGCTTGCGAAGGCTGTTTTCCAGGCCGAGCTCTTTTTGCTTTTCCGCTGGCAGCTTGCCCAACGCCCGCACGGCTTCGAAGGGAAGGAACCGCAGCAGCAGCGCATCGGCGCGCTCGTTTCCACGCAGCTCGCGGGGCGGTGCAGCAGGCTCACTGACCACTTCGTTCACCCCGGCGTCCCCCCCACCTCCGTCGGCCAGCCCGGTGTATTGCGAAGGAAGCCGGGTGAGCCTGGAAGCGATGGTTTCCTGCCGCAGCCAGACGGCCTTCTGTCCTTCGGGCTGAAACACTTCGAGGATCCGACTGCCGTCCTCGTAGCGAATTTTTCCCAGGGTCGACTTGCTCGCCTCGAGCACGGTGACGGTGTCGTTGTTCGAAGCCTCTTTGGGCCGCTGCCAGGTGACGTAGGCGGCGAGCAGTCCGGCGACGGCCAGCGCTCCGTTGATTGCCGCAGAGCTGGCCTTCATCGAACAATCTCCTTTTTGCGACGGCGCAAGACCATTCCCGCGGCGAGCACGGCCATCGGCCCGAGGAAGATGGTGGTCCAGAACCAGACCTTGTCCTGCGTGGTGGTACGGCTGATCGCCACGTCGGTCTCCTGGTTCACGATTCCCTGCAGTTGCTCATCGCCGAACAACCACTTCAGCCCGTCGACGACGAGGTAGCCGTTGCCTTTGCTCACCCCGAGCACTTCGTCCGCGATCGCGTCCGAGTCCGAGACCACCAATGCGCGAAGCTCATCTTCGACCCGGGTGCTGCCCACTTTTCGGCGGGTGACGGCGGCGACGATTCCGTACGCCTTGCGCACCTCGGGGGGCACGTCGGCCTGGTAGTTCCGGTTGAGGTCATTCCACGTGGCGGGCTCGGCCCGGACGGCGAAGTCGATTGAGATCTCGGCCGGGTGGGTGGGCAGCTCTTCGAGAATTCCGGCTCCGCTGAAGAACATCGGAAAGCCGCTGCGGCCGTTGGTGGTGACCGAGGGGTGCGAGCTGAACGTCTTGGTCCCGATGATGGTCCGGTCGCTGGGGGTGTACGTCTTGCGCGCGTAGGCCACGTCGTTGGCGAGGATCACCGCGATAAACTTCAGGCCCATCGGCTCGAGCAGCTCGTTGAAGTTGAGC
This sequence comes from Archangiaceae bacterium, assembly GCA_043750125.1. Taxonomy (GTDB): domain Bacteria; phylum Myxococcota; class Myxococcia; order Myxococcales; family Myxococcaceae; genus JAGSPQ01. The sequence continues at coordinate 12,036 of JAYVCD010000360.1, forward strand.
CCGTTCTCGGGGTCTAGCGCGATGAACAGCTTTCCTCCCCGCTTGCCGAAGTCCGAGAGCGCCTTGGCTTCCGGCGCCTGAAACTGCTGCGTCGGGCCGAGCACCATCACCGCCGCGGCGTCTTTGGGAACTTCCTGCCCCAGCCCTTCGGCGCCGGACAGGGACTTGAGCTCGTAGTTCTGAGCCTTGAGCTCTCCGTAGAGCAGAGAAATCGCCGCGCGTTGATCGCTGCCGCCCAGCGGCTCTTCGGTGCGCTCGCCATGCCCCGCGGTGAGGTAGATGGTCTTCTTCGAGCGGGCCACCATCAACAGCCGCTTCTGAACGTCCTGGTCCAGGCCGCGCAGCTGGCTCTTCGCTTTTTCCAGCTCGGTCCCGAGGTAAATCGATTCGTGGCGGGCGCCCTTCGACAGGACGATGACCCCGTTGCCGCTGACTCCGAATTCCTTCGCGCGCACCGGCTCGAGCGCGTGATCGAGGATCAACACCTGCAGCTTCGGAGCGTCCTTCTTCAAGTCATCGAAGTAGGCCTGCACCTGCTCGGACACTTCGTTGGCGGGCGGAAAGAACATCGCCGCGATCACCGGTTCATCGAGGCTCTGCGCCAGCCGCCGCGTCGCCTCGCCCGGCCGGGTGGTGCGGAAGTACGAGAAGTCGACCTTGGTGTCGCGCTCGGTGGCGACGTACAGCGCAGTCACCGCGAAGGTCAGCAGCCCGGCGGCGCCCAGGCCCGAATACATCGCGTCTCTCACCCGCCCGACTTCGACCGTCGGCGCCTTCGCCATCGCGGCGTAGGCCAGCTCGATCAACGAAATCGGAATCACCGCCGCGGCCATCACCGCAGGCCACAGCGCGCTCAGCGCTCCGGACAACTTCGGGCTCGACGCGGACAGCATCGCCCCGTCGACTTTCGCCAGCGCGTCGGACTGCGCGAAGTACATCGCCACCGCCGCCAGAGCGACCACCTGCAGCCCGAGCAGCGCCTTCTCGACCTGCGCCGCGCCTGCGGTGGCAGCTCGGGCGCGCATCAGCCGCCACAAAGTCGAGCCGACCGCCAGCGTCACGCCCAGGCTCGAGAGCACCAGGCGCCCGGTACCGGCCTCGAAGACCCGTTCGCCGACCCACAACATCAGCAGCCCGGTGGCCAACAGGATCGCGACCGGAAACGAAGCGCGCTTCATCGCCATCTCCGGGCTTCGAGGACCCGGGTGGCGGCGAACAACGCGGCCCAGGTGACGAGCACGAAGTAGGCGACGTGGCGCAGGTGCACCAGGCCCTGCTCGAAGGGCTTGAAGTGAATGTACCAGGCCAGACCGGTGATGGCCTCGGTCAGCGGCCGGTCGGTGACGCGGGCGAGCAGCCAGCAGACGGTGAGCACGAGCAGCATCACCCCGGTGAGCACCGCGGCGATGACCTGGCTCTTCGTCAGCGCCGAACCGAAGGTCCCGACCGCCAGGCTCAAGCCGCCCACGAGCAGCAGCCCGAAGTAGCCCGCGAGCAGGTGCCCAAACGAAATCTTCCCGTACGCCATCACCAGCAGCGGCATGTACAAGCTGCAGAAGAGGAAGATCGCGAGGAAGCCGAGCGCGGAAAGGAATTTTCCCAGCACGATCTGCCAGTCGCGCACCGGCGAGCTGTAGAGCAGCTGCAGGGTCCCGGTCTGGCGCTCTTCGGCGAGCAGCCGCATCGACAGGAACAGCGCGCAGAGCATGGTGAAGCCGCTGGAATAGAAGAAGAAGTCACCCAGCACTTCCGAGCTGCGTTTGGCGGTGCCGGCCATCGCGAAGGCGTTGAAGCACAGCCCGTCGACGAACAGCATCACCGCGATGATGACGTAGCCGCTCATCGTGCGCATGTACGCGGCCAGCTCTCGCCGCGCGATCAGCAGAACGGTGCTCATGACGCCTTGCCCCCTGTGAGCTTCATGAAGATGTTCTCCAGTCGGCCGTGCGCCTTGTCGATGCGCAGCACGTCGAGGTTGGCCGCGACCAGCGCCTTCACCAGCTGGGGACGAAGCTCGGGCGACACGTCGACCCGCAGCGCACAGACGTCTGCGTCCATGCGGAGCAGTTGGGCGGCGGTGACCCCGGGCACTTTGTGCAGCGCATCGAGCGCCGTCTGGGAAGAGCCGCGGACATCGATTTCCACCGCTCCCCCACCGCCCAGGTTTCGCGCCAGCTCGTCCTCGGTACCCTGGGCGACGATTTCTCCCCCCTGGATCACGAGCAGCCGGTCACAGACCTGGGAAATTTCCGAGAGAATGTGGCTGGAAACCAACACGGTGTGTTCGCCCTTGAGCTCGCGAATCAGGTTTCGCATCTCGACGATCTGCACCGGGTCCAGACCGCCGGTGGGCTCGTCGAGGATCAGCAGCTTCGGCTTGTGAACGAGCGCCTGGGCGACTCCGACCCGCTGGCGGTAGCCGTGGCTCAAAGAAGAAATCGGCTGCTCGTCCATCGCCTGAAGGGACGCCTTCTTCTGCGCATCGAGCACGTGCCCGCGCGCGTTCGAGGCGCTGACCCCGCGCAGCCGGGCCACGAACTCGAGGTAACCGCCGACCGTCATCTCGTCGTAGAGCGGGGGAACGTCGGGAAGAAACCCGATTCGCTTCCGGATCTCGTGCGGCTGGGAACCCACGTCGAACCCGTCGATGCTGACCCGCCCGGCGGTGGGCAAGAGCACGCACCCGAGGACCTTCAGCGTGGTGCTCTTTCCGGCTCCGTTGAGCCCCAGAAAACCAATCACCTCGCCGCGCTCGATGCTGAACGACAGGTCACGAATTGCGGCGTGTTCCCCGTAGTACTTGGTGAGCCCTTCGACGTGGATCATGTCCGTGGCTTCCAAGGGAAATGAAGCAGGGTGTCAAGGCTTCTTCGGCCACGCGGCGGCCGCGGCGGTGGCCAACACCAGCAGTACGGTGGTGAGCACGGATGCCTCGGGGCCGAAGGGGCCGCCTGAGAAAAACCCGACCGCGTGCACCGAGCCGACGAACACCGAGCTTCCCGGGTGGATCCCGCTGACGGGCTGCCCGAAGACAAAACCCTCGAAGAAGTTCCAGGCGGTGTGAGCCGCAATCGACGTCCACAGGCTGGTGCGGACCGCCAGGACGCCGAACCAGAGCCCGACCCCCGCCACGTTCAAGGCGGCGAGCGCCGAGGCGCCGGGGTTGAGCAGGTGCATCAACCCGAAAGCGCAACCGGTGAGCGCGACGGCGACCCAGGGGCGGGTGGCGATCATCAGCTGGCGCAGCACCACTCCGCGCAGCAGCAGCTCTTCGCCGACCGAAGTGGGGGCCAGCACGACCCACTCTCGCGCGGCGGCGAGCCCGAGCGCACTGAAGGAACCCTCGAACGGAGTCAGGGTCGCCTGCCCTGCGAGGAACGGAATTCCCACCGCGGCCGTCACCAGGCCCGCGCCCAGGGCAAGGCCCAGCCCCAGGTCTTTGAGCGCGCGGGAAAGCGGCAGACCGATTTCCGCCTTCAGCGCAAAGGCGCAGACGATCGTCGGCACTCCGGCCGTGACGAGCATCACCATCGTGGTGAAGAACAGGGAACCATCGTCCAGCGACAACGGGTCGGTCGGGGTGAGACGAAGCACCGAGAGTGCCGTGTTCCCAATTCCGAACGTCACCGCGGCGAGGACGGCAAACAGGGCAATGACCCAGCCACTGCGCGGTCGGTCGCGGGTCTCGTCGAGGAAGAACCCCACGGGAAGACCGATTACTGCACAACCGCACTGTCGAGCGATCCGTTCTTCCGTTCGGCGCGTCCCGATGGGCGCGGGTCCTACCGAGCCGCTTTTCTGCGCACGGTTCGGCGCCGGCGAACGGTCGAGGGGCGAGCGGTTTTCTTCGGCCGCGCTCTGGGCTTGGATTTCCGCGGGGCCTTGCCGATGAAAGCATTGAGCAGCTCGAGCCCGTCACGAGGGGCGAGCGGGCTCTTCTTGCTGCGCCACTTCCGAAGCCACAGCGCGAGGGCCTGGGTGTCTTCAAAGGGCATTCCGTCACCGCGGTTGACGGCCCAGCCTTCGGTTTCGGCCGCAAAGCGCAGTACCCGCACTTCGAGCCCCTGGTGAAAGCAGCACAGCCACACCTGGTCTACCGGGGTCTGCATCGACCACCACACGCAAGACGTGAGGAAGCGCTTCGAAAATTCCTGCGCGTCGGACTTCCACTCGGCCCCGGGGACTTCCAGCCAGCCGCGGTGCTCGCGCACCCGAACGCCCGACTTCCCCAGCTGGACGCGGGTCGAGGCGTCGGGGGGAAGAACGAGAACTTTGTAGTCGGACGCCATCCGCCCATCTTGGCCCAGAGGGCTTTAGTTTTCTTTGATTAACCTCGAGCCACCCGAGCTGTTGACCTGGGTGGTCTGCGGCGAGCCGGTCACGGTGAGCGTCGAGCCGCCGCTGGCGTTGCCGGCGATCGACTTCGAGCAGTTGACGCACACGCTCGAGCCACCGCTGACCTCGACCACCCCCGCTTCCGCGACGAACCCGTGCGAGACGACCTTCGAGCCCCCCGAGGCGGCGACGCTCAGCCGGACGGTGGTGCCGCGGGTGAAGGTCACCTCGCTTCCGCCCGAGGCGTCGATGCTCACGTCGGTCGCGATCAGATCCGACAGCTCGACGGTGCTTCCTCCCGACGCGCCGACTTCGAAATTCGAGACGGCCGTCGCCGGCCCGACGAAGCCCGACGTGCCCGACAACATCAGCCCTTCGAGCACCTCGTTGCTCAACGTGGCCTTGATTCCGTGAGGGTCGGCGACGGGGTGCTTGAGCCGCACCACCAGGGTGTCCCCGCGCACGGTCGTCTCGACCTGGTCGATCAGGTTCTCATCGGCGGTGACCTTCACCGTTCGGGGACCGGTGGCGAAAGTGACCTGCACTCCACCGGAAACCTCGAGCTTTTTGAACGCCCCTATCTCGCGGGTCTGGCTCACCGACGTGCCGTTGCCGACGAGCTCGAAGCCTCCGCAGCCGGACAGAGAAGAGACCAGGGAAGCAATGAACAGGAACCGGGCGAGGAGGCTCATGAGAAGGTCCTTGAAACCAGCGTGTGTCGAATCAGGTGCCTGAGCGGACGAAAGTGATCACGGCGGAAGGCTCATTTGTTTTGCGGTTCGCGCCCCTTTTCCCGGGCTAAAAGACCTCAGAATGTCGGTTGATCTCGCAGTCGAAATTCTTCGGGGCGGGGGGCTGGTCGCGCTGCCGACCGAGACGGTCTACGGGCTGGCGGCCGACGCTGAGAATGAGCTCGCGGTGCGCAAACTGTTCGCGGTCAAAGGTCGGCCGTCGAGCCACCCGTTGATCGTCCACATTGGCGAAGTTCATCAGATGTCGGAATGGGCGCGGACCGTGCCCCTGGCCGCGCAGCAGCTGGCGGCGGCGTTCTGGCCGGGGCCGCTGACCCTCGTCTTGCCGCGCAGCCCCCGGGCCTCGGACGCCGTCACCGGAGGGCAGGACACCGTCGCGCTTCGTGTGCCCAACCACCCCTTGACCTTGTCGGTGCTGCGGGAATTCGGGGGAGGCCTGGCCGCTCCGAGCGCGAACAAGTTCGGCCACCTGAGCCCCACCACCGCGCAGCACGTGATCAGCGAGCTCGGGGACGAAGTGGATTTGATCTTCGATGGAGGCCCCTGCGCGATCGGCATCGAATCGACGATCGTCGACTTGAGCTCGGCCGTGCCGCGGCTGCTTCGCCCCGGTGGAGTTCCGCGCGAGCACATCGAGGCCCTGCTGGGGGTGAAGCTCGGCCTGCCGACCCCTTCGGTGCGCGCGCCGGGAATGCTGGCGTCCCACTACGCGCCCCGCGCCGGGCTGATTCTCACCACCCAGGAAAAGATTGTCGACGAGGCGGCGCAGAGGGAATTGTGGGGAGCCTCGGTCGCGGTGCTCTGTGCCCAGCGGCCCGCGTTGCCGGCGAGCATCAAGTACTTTGCGCTGCCGGTGGACCCGGCGGCCGCGGCGCGCACGCTCTACGCGACGCTGCGCGAAATCGACGAGGCGGGCTTCGATGTGATCGTCGCGGTGTTGCCGCTCGAGACGGGCCTGGGGCTGGCGGTCCGAGATCGCCTCACCCGCGCGGCGGCGCCCCGCCCTTCAGTGAAGTGAGTTGGGCTGGACCAGGGCGAACTCGCCGATCTTCCCTTCGAAGCCTTTGCCGTCGGGGCGGGCGAAAAAGTAGCTGCCGCGCATCGTCCCGAAGGGAGTCTTCAACATCGCCCAGCTGGTGTATTCGAAGGACTCGCCGGGGCCGAGCTTCGGCTGCTTGCCGACCACGCCTTCCCCGCGCACTTCCTCGACGCGACCTTCCCCGTCGGTAATGACCCAGAACCGGCTCTTCAGCTGTGCCGGCTCGGTGCCGACGTTCGAGATGGTCACCGTATAAGTGAAGGCAAACTGGTTGTGTTCGGGCTCACTGCGCTCGGACCAGTAGCTGGGCTTGATGCGAATTCGGATTCCGTCGGTGGTGGTGTCGGACATGAGAGCGCGCGAAGCCTACTGCTTCACGGCGGGGTCCTTTAGCGAAGTCAGGGGGGAAGCAGGCAACTGTTCTTTTTTGGGGGGCCAGAGTATCGACCCGACGATCGCCACCACCAGCACCAGGGCGATGAAGCCGAGGCTGCCGAGGATCACCAGGCCCTCATGGGCGTGGGCCCAATCGTAGAAATACGTCTCGAGAATCAGCTTGCAGCCGACGAAGCCCAAGATGATTCCCAGGCCGACCTTCAAGTAGTGGAACGAGTCCATCAGCTTCGAGACCACGAAGAAGAGCGAGCGCAGCCCCATCACCGCGCAGGCGTTGGCGGTGAAGATGATGAACGCGTCCTGGCTGATGCCGAGGGCGGCCGGAATCGAGTCGAGCGCAAACAGCACGTCGCTGGTCTCGACCACCAACAGCACCAGGAACAGCGGCGTCACCACCCGCTTCCCGTTCTCGAGCGAGAAAAAAGATTTGCCGTGATCTTGATGAGCGACCGGCAGCACTTTGCGCGCCCAGCGCAGAATGACGTTCTTCTCGGGGTCCACGTCGTCTTCCTCACCGGTGGCGATCAGCTTGGCCGCGGTGTAGAGCAGGAAGATTCCGAACCCGTAGAGCACCCAGGTGAACTGGGTCACCAGCTTCGAGCCGAGGCCGATCAGCAGCGCGCGCATCGCGAACGCGCCGAGCACTCCCCAATAGAGCAGGCGGTGCTGCGCGTCTTTCTTGATCTTGAAGTAGCTGAAGATGACGAGGAAGACGAAGAGGTTGTCGACCGAGAGCGCGTACTCGATGACGTAGACGGTGAGGAACGT
>JAYVCD010000361.1:0-12713 GCA_043750125.1 Archangiaceae bacterium
GACACGAGTCGTGAAGCATCGCGTCAAGTCGAGATCCAACTCGCATGATCCAAAGCGAAGACAATAGATAGAACTGGACACTTGGATTCGCGAGCAGCCGAAACTCGGGTGGATGTCGGCCGACCCCCTTGTTTTTAAAATAGTCCCACTCCGCATCTGCTCCGGAGAACGCCAGTTCTGCACGGTGGACTAAGGCCATGGGCTTCGGAATCGCAATGACCTTTCCCAAGGGATCCGATGCCCACTGAAAGTCCTTTCCGTCGAGGTCAGCCTTAAGTTGGCGAAGGCGTTTCCCTAGTCCTGACTCGTATTCAAGAAACTTCAGTGCAGAGTTTGAAGTCTTTTCGTACCAAGCATCTGACTTTGCTCGTCGGTATGCGAACCACAATTCGTCATCGGTTGTTTTCAAGATTCGTCGGCCCCCAAATTACTCAAACCGTGAGCCGCTGAGAATGAGCCCGAAATGAACGTGGGGCAACGAGAACGCACATTTCGAAGTCCGCAGCTTGCCCGACTGGATTACGGATTCAGTGTGGTGGCAAGACTTCCCGCATCGACCTCGAAGATGCGACGGTCGTCGAAGTTCTCGCCGCCGTCCGCGCTTTGAACCCGAACAAGCCCGCTCCGAAGAAGAACGCCGACGCCGCACTCATCACCAAGGCCCTCACTGCCTCGAAGCACGAAGGTCTCACCGTTCTCGTCACGAGGTCCGGCATCACCTTCCGCGGACTGACCATCGAGAAGCTGCAATCGCTCGCGAACGTCCTGCTCCGCACCAAACTGCCCACAGCCGAACCGCACCTCCGGCGGGTTGTTGATTGTAGAAAACGGACTGCCGCCTGCCCCGGCCGGCGGCAGTCCCAGCACACTCGGCTAGCCCCGTTTTCTTTTCTCTGTCACTGAGATTCCGCCGACGCCCCAATTGTCGGTGTCGACCTCGTCGATGATCACGAAGGTGGTGGCCGGGTCTTTGTTCAGGACCCGTACCAGCAGATCCGTCACCCCTTTGATCAGCTCGGCCTTCTGAGCGGGGCTCGCTCCGTCGCGGGTAATCCGGATGTTGACGTAGGGCATTCGTGACCTCGTTTTCGGGTGGGGGGCCCCCTGAAAACAGGGGCCGGCTGACGGCGAGCACCGTTACAGAACGCTCATTCCAAACCAAAGGAGAAGCGCCATGAGAGCAGCTCAAATCAGTCAGTACGGCCACGCGGACGCAATCAAGCTGAAGAACATGCCCAAGCCGAAAGCGGGCAAAGGCCAGCTGGTGATCGAGGTCCACGCCTCGAGCATCAACCCCGTCGACTCGGCGGTGCGGGAAGGATTCTTCCAGGTCCCGCTGCCCACCACCCTGGGCTTCGATGTCTCGGGAGTGGTCGATTCGGTCGGGGAAGACGTAGCCACCTTCAAGGCCGGAGATCGCGTCTACGGCCAGTCGAACCCCCTGCGCGGGGGAAGCGGAGCGTTCGCCGACTACGCCCTCGCTCCGGCCGCGATGCTGGGAAAAATGCCGGACAAGCTGTCCTACATCGACGCGGCCGCGGTCGCCCTCACCGGGACCAGCGCCCTGCAGGCCCTCACCGAGCACCTCGCACTGAAGCAGGGTCAGAAGATCCTCATTCACGGCGGAGCCGGGGGGATCGGGTCGATCGCCATTCAGATCGCCAAACACCTGGGAGCGTTCGTCGCGACGACGGTCAACGTCGATGACGTGGACTTCGTCCGTCATCTCGGTGCGGATCAGGTCATCGACTACAAAGCGCAGCGCTTCGAGCAGCTGGTTTCCGACTTCGACGCGGTGTTCGACACCGTCGGCGGGGACACCCTGGCGCGCTCGTACCAGGTGCTCAAGCGGGGTGGGATTCTCGTCTCGATGACCACCGCTCCGAACGAGCCGTTGGCTCAGCAAATGGGAATCACCGCCTTAATGCAATTCACCCAACCGACCCCCGAGCGGCTGGCTGCACTGGCCCGGTTGGTCGATGAGGGGGTGGTCAGCATCCACGTCGAAAAGACCTTCCCGCTCGAGCTGGTGGGCGAGGCGTTCAAAGAAAAAGAGTGCGGCCACGTGCGCGGGAAGATCGCGATCGAAGTCAAAAAGTAGCCTCCTCCCACCCATCCAAAGTGACGGAATGGGTTGAAACCCGCGAGCACCTGATATGTCCGAGCCCTTGATGCGTCGGGCCTGGGCCTTTTTCAGCGTGCTGGTGCTGCTCGCCGTACCCGCGAATGCCTACGACGCTGTGCTCTCGGGGTCGGCGTCGGTGGATTACCGCTACGTGAGCGGTCCGATTCCTCCGCTGAACCCTTCGCCGCTGGGGATCAACGGCCTGACGGTCGAAGTGGCGCAGAAGGTCGTCGTCGACATCGGGCACGGAGTCAGCTTCTCGGCCAAGGCCTGCGGCGGCTGTCACGGAATCGAAATTGATCAGGCCTACGGGGAAGTGTCGCTCGCACGCGGCTTCAACCTGCGGGTGGGAAGACTGAATGTTCCGTTCGGGGAGTTCACCGTTCGGCACGACCCGAGCAACTTCTCGACTCCTTCCCGCCCGCTGCCATTCGCGATGGGCGACATGCTGCAGTACGGCCGCGAGGGCTTCAACCTCGGAATCGTGCCCGCCCCGTACGTGGACAACGGGGTCGAAATTTTCGGAAGCCTCTCGCTGGGGCAGACCACCCAGTTCGACTATTCGCTCTACGCGGTGAAGGGGCTGGCCGGCGACAACGACCTCGACTTCGCGCGCTCGCGCACCTACGTCGACAACAACCGGCTGCCCGCGGGCGGGGCGCGCCTGGTGCTGACCGGAGACAACTGGGCGTTGGGTGGCTCGGTCAACGGCGGGACCTACGACGCGGCGGACAAGCTGTCGTATTTGATGGCAGGCCTCGAGCTCTACCTGCGACTGGGGCCGGTGACCTTCCGCGCCGAAGCGCTGGGGCGGCGAACGGACCTCGACCCCAAAGCCGCGGGCTATCGGTTCGTGCTCACCGATGCCTGGTTCCTCAAGGCCGGTTGGTACGCCCAGCTTGATTTCGAGCTGGGCAGTCATGTGACCGCGGTCCTGCGAACCGACGGACTGCAGCGGTTGGGGATGCCGCTTCCGGGCAGTGACCTGCTCGAGTCCTCGAGCGGGGTGCAGCGTCAGACCGCGGCGCTGCTGCTGACCATCAACCAGCACCTGGCGGCCAAGCTCGACTACGAGCTGTGGACTTTTTCCGGCGTCGCCTACCCGATGCGCCACGTCGTCCGCGTGGGTCTGGTCTTCGGGTACTGACATGTTCGCGCTCGTCTTGATGTTGAGCCTCACCGCCGCTCCGCCGGACGCGCGGATGAGCTACGAAAAGAAATGTCTGTATTGCCATTCGGAAGAAGTCAGCGAGAGCAAGAAGCTCACCGAGCTGCAGTGGAAGAAGGTGATTGAACAGATGCGGCGCAAGTCGCCCCTGCTGATTGCACGCGCCGATGTGCCGCCGCTGATGAAGTACATCATCGGCACACTCAAGCTCGGACTGCCGCCCAGGAAGCGGGCCGGGGTGGCAACCTTGAAGAACGAGCCGATCTCCGAAGAGCCGCCGCGCCCCACCGCTGCCGTCCCCGTGCCTGTCGAGCCTGCGGTGGGCCCCGCCGTGAGCGACGCGCTGCCTTCGCCCGAGGAAGTGGCCAACGCAGAAGAAGGGTTCGAGCTGATGCAGAAGCGCTGCTCGAAGTGCCACACCCTCTCGCGCGTCTATCGAAAGCTGGACAGCTTCGAGCGGTCGATGGCGGTCGTCGAGCGGATGCGAATGAAGACGGGGTCGGCGATCACCGACCACGAGCTGGCGATTCTCGAGACCTACCTGCGCAACCAGTTCGAATGAGTCACAGGCAGCAGCGCAGGCCCAGGTACGCGGCGCCGCCCAGGCCGGGCAAGACGTAGTCCCGCGCATCGCAGCTGAGCTTCGAGTCGCTTTGACCAAATGAGCCACCGCGCGTCACCCGCTGCGGGGCTCCTTCTCGAAGCGGCGACGCAGTCCATTCGGCGACGTTGCCGACCAGGTCGAAGATTCCCGTCGGGCCCACGCACCCGCTCATTGAGCCAGAAGCGGCGGGCCCTTTTTCCTTCTCGCTTCCCCGGGTGAAGCAGCGTCCCTTGCCCAGGCTGTCGCCCCACGGGTAGCGCTGCTTTCCACACCCCATCTGCCACTCGGCCTCGGTGCACAGGTGCTTTCCGCTCTTGGTGCAGAGGGCGACGGCCTCGGCCCAATCGACCTTCGTCACCGGCACGGCTCCTTTTCGGTTGGGGTACTCGTACCGGTCGATGAAGACGTCGCCGACCCGCACCATTCCGTTGCGCTGAGCGAAGGCCAGGCGCCGGGCCAGCGAGGCGAGTGGATCATCGGGAGCGACCGGTGCCAGGCGAGCCGCGGCGGCGAGCAAGGCGAGGGCCTTTTCGGAGTCGCCGCGATCGACCCCCATCTGGGCCTCGTGCCGAAGGGTGGCCCCCACCTTTCCCCGCAGCGCCACCCATTCGGGCCGCGCTGGAAAAGCACCCTCGGCGGACAGCAGCTTGTCGAGCGCGAGCAGGGGCGTCCTGGCATCGAGAGCCCGGGTGACCTGCTCAGCCGCGGCCGCGACGGCGCGGGCGACGGGGTCTGAGCCGACTCCGGCGGGCGCATTTTCCGGCGGAGGTCGAAGGAAAAAGGCAGCGAGCCCGAGGGCGCCGACGAGGGCCGCTCCTGCAATCAGGGGCCACCTTCGAGGCTTCGGCTTCAAAGCATCGCGAAGCTCGACCAGCGTTGAGCGCACCTGGGGGGCCGAGGGTCGTTCTGCGGGATCCACCTGCATCAGCGCGAGGACCAGCGCGTCGAGCTTCTCGGGCACTTCCGACCGTTCTGCACGCACCCGCGGGCGCGCGAGGCCCTGGTGCATCCTCACCACCTGCTGCGGATCTGAATGGCGAAACGGGAGGTGGCCGGTGAGCAGCTCGAAGAACAGGCAACCCAGAGAATAGAGATCGGAATGGGGTCCGAGGTTTTGGTTCGCCGCCTGCTCGGGCGCCACGTAGTCCGGGGTCCCCATCGCGTGAGAGGACCGGGTGGTCACCTGCTGCGCGATGCCGAAATCGAGCAGCTTGGGAAAAGAAGCGCGGTTGGGGTTGCGGACGATGAAGACGTTCGCCGACTTGATGTCGCGGTGAACGAAGCCCGCCGAATGCGCCGCCTCGAGCGCGCTGAGCAGCGGCAACACCAGCTCGATCGCCTCGAGAATTCCAAACTTATGACGGGCCATTACCGTCTCGAGCGGCTCGCCCTCGAGCAGTTCCATCACCAGGTACGACCGGCCATCGGGCAGCGTGCCGAAGCCGTAGACATCGACGATGCCGACATCGCCAATCGCGTTGACTGCTTTGGCTTCGGCGAGCAGCGAAGGCAGGCGCGGATCATTGCTCAGGTGGGGGTGAACGATCTTCAGCGCCGCCCGCTTGCCGATGGTCGTCTCGATCGCGGCGTAGACGGCGCCCATGCCTCCCAGGCCCAGGCGCTTGAGCACCTGGTAGCCGCCGATGATTGTCCCCAGCAGCGGGTCTTCACTGGCGAGCACCAGCTCTTCCATGTCGTTGGGGCAGACCACGCTGTTCGCCGGAGCCTGTTGTCCACAGCGGCGACAGACTTCCAAATCGAGGGTGGGGGTCAGCGGACGACCTCGATCGCGCCCGCCATTCCAGCGCCGGCCGGACTGCCATGGGCAAAGCAGTAGTAGCCAAAAATGCCGAGCCCGCGATTAAAGGTCAGCGTGAAGCTCTGCCCCGATGACGCCACCAGGACCCCGGCCACCGGACCACACGACTGGCTCAGGGGGTGGACGCCAAAATCGCCGCCCTGAAACGTGACGGTCTGACCGAAACGAATGCGAATGCAGTTGGGCGCGTAGCGCTCGGTCGCTCCGAATCGAATCACCCGTACGGAAGCGGGGTCGGTGAGATCGACGAAGGTCGCGCAGCCGGCGAAAGCGGGGGCGCAGACCGAAGCGGGCGCGACGCAGGCGGTCGCTTCACAGACTCCGCTCGCACACTCGAGCGCCGAGCTGCACCCCCCGTCGACTTCCGGGACGATCTGCCCCGAGTCGACCCACGGGCCGACGGTGGGCAGGCAAGCACAGGCGAAGAACGCGAGGGAAATGCAGCACAGACGAGTCACGGGAGGACGCCTACTATGGCGCGAATGGGCACGACTTTGCGATTGAGCACTTCGGGGGGCCTGGTCCGAATCGACCGGACCACCGGAACGCTGCGCTCGCGGGAATACTATTTGAGCGTGCTCTCAGGGCCCGACGCGGGGAGCTCGGCGGCGATCGACGGCCCGATGGTGGTCGGCACCGCTCTGACCGCGGGCCTGGTGTTGACCGACGGGGCGGTCTCGGCCGCCCACCTCGAGTTGTTCCCCAGGCCCGACGGAGTCCGGGTGCGCGATCTGGGCTCGACCAACGGGACGTTCATCGGGGGCGCGCGAATCGCCGAAGCGCTGCTCGAGGAAGAATCGACTTTGAAGATCGGCCAGACGCTGCTGCGCATCGCGATCATCGACGAGAGCATCGGCGTTCCCGACGGGCCGGCCAATTTAGGCGGAGCGATCGGCAGCAGTCGCCCGATGCGGCGGCTGTTCGGAATGATTTCGAAGGTCGCCCCCAGCAATTCCCCGGTGGTGTTGTTGGGTGAGACCGGCACCGGAAAAGAGGTGCTGGCCCGGGCGATTCACCAGCTCTCGTCGCGCAGCGCAGGGCCGTTTGTCGTCTTCGACTGCGCGGCGGTCACGCCCAACCTGATCGAAAGTGAGCTCTTCGGGCACGTGAAAGGGGCGTTTACCGGCGCCCAGACCGACCGCAAAGGCGCCTTTGTAGAAGCCCGAAACGGCACCCTGTTCCTCGACGAGCTGGGCGAGCTGTCGCTGGACCTTCAGCCCAAGCTGCTGCGGGCGCTGGAAGAGGGAATGGTGAAGCCGGTCGGCAGCGAGGGGTACCAACCGGTCGATGTCCGGGTGATCGCCGCGACCCACCGCGACCTCGAATCCGAAGTCAAAACGGGAGCGTTTCGGGCCGACCTGTTTTTCCGGCTGTGCGTGGTGCCGCTGCTGGTTCCTCCCCTGCGCGACCGGTTGACCGACGTCCCCGAGCTCGCGCGGCACTTCGTGCGCCAGCTGGGCGCGCCCGACGTAGAGCTTCCCGCTTCGCTGCTGCACAAGCTGTGTGCCTATGACTGGCCGGGCAACGTGCGAGAGCTGCGCAACGTCGTCGCCCGCGCGCTGATCGACGAGGCGATCGCGCTCGAGCCCCACCGGCAGCAGCGCGCCCGGCCGCCGGCGGACAGCGCGGTCTTGGTCGACCTTCCGTTCAAGGCGGCGAAAGAGCGGCTGGTCGACAGCTTCACCCGGGACTACCTCGAGGCGATGTTGGCGCGGCACGGGGGGAACATCACCCACGCGGCCAAGGCAGCAGGCATTGCCCGGGCGCACCTCCACAAGCTGGTCGAGAAGTACGGGCTGAAGGCCACCTGATCTGCCGGGGGGTGTCTTGAGAAAAGGGGGCACCGCTGCTCCGGTGTCAGCTCAGGGCGACAGTGCGGGCCGATGAAACGCTTCGAGTTTCATAGACTTGAAAGCCGAATCGCTTGGCTTGCCGATTGCGATGCGTCCCGTCCATGAACCGATACAACCTGCTCTTTGTCCCGCTGGTCCTGATGGGATGTTCCCTCTCACAGCCGCCGGCCGGCGCAGCGCGAAGGGTGACCGGTCAGCTTTCCTCAGCGACGCTGTCCCGACTGGACAACCCGGCGATCGTGCTGCGCACCGCCGATGGCGAACGACGCGTGGTTCACGTCGCGCGGACCGGAGAGTTCAAGCTCGACGTTCCCGTGGGAAAGAGCTGCCATCTGAGCGTGGCCTCGACCACCGCTTCGGGTGGGTTGCGCGAAGACTCGACGATCAACTGGCCGCACCGGTGGGGCCGTGTCGACCCCGGGGCCCCGATTGCGCTCGGGGTGGTTCGCCCGCGCGGACAGTCCTCGAGCGCCTCCAAGCGTGAGCACGACGGCGAAGACGATGACGACGAGGGCCTCGACGGCGGACAGGACGGCGACGAGTGCCGGGGCAGCGGCTCTGCAGAAGCAGACCTTCCCTACGACGCGAAGCTTCCCCTCGCGGCCACCTACAAGCTGACCGACTCGTTTCTCGAGAAGGGCCCGCTTCCCGCGAAGATTCTTTCGGTGACGATGGAAGGCGGCAGCTGGCGCCTGGCTGAGCTGGCGGCGAATACTTCTTTCACCATCACCCAGGCCGACTGCGCACACGCCGGCAACCGCGACGTGGGCCGGGACCGCATCGAAGTGAAGTGGCAGAACGCCGACGGGTCGATCGACAGCGATCACCTCGACCTGCGCTACTGCGACGGCAACACCGCCCCTTCGGCGAATGCGATCGGCGCCGCTCCGGTGACCTCGGTTCCGTGCAACACCGTCGAGCTGTGTGAAGAGAATGACGGGGACGAGAGCGACTGTGACGCGAAGGATCAGGACGTAAACGAGAGCCTGCCCGGCAACGGCCCGGCGACCTGCGCGCCCCCGACGACTCCTGCGAATCCTCCCGCGCCGACTCCCCCCGGCCCCGGAAACACCAGCTCGCCCTGCACCACCAACGCCGATTGCCGCACCGGACTGAGCTGCTTCCAGTCGAAGTGCATCGCGCCGGTGAACTGAGCTTTTTTTGCATCGATGAGGCCCGGCTCGTTACCGCCTGGGCCTCATCGAAGCGGTGTGCCTGGGGTGGGTTCTTGAATTCATCATCGGCAACCTCCTGACGGTGGAAAAGCCAGCGACCCCGGGGCCAGATTTCAGCGCCGGATGCGTCGCCAGGCGTTTGGGCTCATCGGGGTCGCCAAGTAGTCTGTCGAGCCCATGGGCCTTCGGCACCTGAAGCGACTGGTGAAGCACGGCGGCTGGATCTCGATCGCGATCGCTTTGCTCGCCGCGGTGACCTGGGTCGTCCCCGAGCCCGTGCTGCGCGGGGCGATCGATGTCGGGGGGAATTTTCTTCAGACCTTCGGTGGGATCTACGGAATCATCGTCGCCTTCGCGATCTACGTGACGTGGGGCGAGCACAACGACACCCAGGTGGCGATCGAGAAGGAAGCCGTGGCGTTGATCGAGCTGTACCGGGTGCTCGCCTGGTTCCCCAGCTGGACCGATCGCGGGCTGGTGCGCAAACACCTGCACCGGTACGCGCTGGCGGTCCCCAGGGCCCACCAACCCCACTCTTCGAACAACGAGCGCGAAGAGCACTCGGTGCTCGACCGGAACCTCGCTTCTTTCCTGAGCCATTCCCCCAGCTCACCCGGCGAAGAGCGCCTCTACCCCCACGCGCTGTCTTTGTTCCACGGGCTGAACGAGGCGCGGGAACATCGGGTGACCGTCGCCAGCCTCAAGCTGCCCGAAGGCTTGCGCTGGTTCGTCTTCATCGGCGGCGCGATCTGCGTCGGGGTGCTCGAGCTGCTGTGGGTCGAGTCGTTCGTCATTCACGCGCTGCTGGTCGCCGGAATGACGTGGGTCATCGTCGCCGCCGCTTCGATCACCCTCGATCTCGATGATCCGTACGACGGAGACTTCGTCGTCGACTGGGCCCGCTTTCACAAGACCGCCGACCTGATGGAACAAACGCTGTGCGACGGCGGCTGACCCAGCGCTACCCCCCGAAGGCCGGGCGCATCCACACCGCGCGCAGCAAGGGCAAGGTCCGATCTCCCAGCGTCTGGGTCCCCACCACCACCGCGACGACCTCGACCCGGGTGCCGACCGCGTAGTCCCCGCCCCGGGCCTTCTGGGTGGGCAAGAAGAGGAACACGCTGCGGGGGCCGATCTGCACCACTCCGATGTTCGCCGTGACCCCTTCGGTGACCACGCCTTCGATCACTGCCGCCTGCCCCACCAACGCTTCGACTTCGTCGAGCCTGGCCAGGTCCGCGCTGCCGACCGACAGCTTCAGCCGGGGCGAATAGCTGGAGACCGCCTCTTCGAAGCTGGTGACGTTCGGGCCCACGGGCAAGGCGCCGGGGTCTCCGCCTTCTCGGCGATGGGCGACCTCGGCTTCGAGCGCCTTGCCTTCGTCGATCATCGCGTCGGGCCGCAGCAGCCTGCACGCCCGCACCCGCTCGAGCCGATTCATCAAAGCCCCGGTGCCCATCGCGCTCACGGCCGCGAGCTTCTCGTGCGCCAGTTGCCGGCACGCCGAGAACCCTTCGAGCACCTTGCGCGAGCTCTCGTCGAGCTCGACCTCTCGACCGAAGAAGACGATTCGGTCCGCGCCCACGGTGGCGAACGCGCTCTCGTCGAACTCCACGACCGACCCGGCGATCCGTTTTCCCTCGGCGGTGGGCTTCTGCTCGCTCATCAACATCACCGGCCCCTCTACGTCGCGCTCGTTGCAGACGACCTCTCGCTGGGTGGCGACCTGCTCGACCTTCTTCACTTCGGTCTCGACGCCCTGGCGCAGGTAGGCAATCGCGCCGACGACCAGCGCCGGGACCCCGATTGAAAAGGCCACGATGCTCCACCCCCGAACTTGAGTGCGCAGCGGGGCTCCGTACCGGCCTCCTCCATCGATGAACTCGCGGTTGGGCTCGTTCGACAACAGGGGCGAGACCCCGATCATGATCAACCCCGCCAGCGTGCCGACCAGGCCGGTCGACAGCGCGGGCCCTGCAGCCGTAGAGGTTCGTTCGGTGGTGTGTTCCTCGGCGTATTCCTCGACCACCTGGCTGCGACACAGATCGTGCCCCCGCAGCGCGACGAACAGCCTGGGCCACTTCGCCGTCACCTCGGCCCGCACCGCGCCCTCGGTCACCTGGTTGCGATCAAAAGTGCGAAGCAGCGGCCCGCGCTCGACCCGGGTGGTGGATTCGAGGCTGGTGCACCCGCTCACCACGGCCAGGGCCAACCCGAGGACGGCGCGCTTCACTGAATCCCCTGGATCATTCTCACCACGTCCGGATAGCGCTCGAACGCGTCGGCCACGTCGTCGCAGTTGGGGTGGGTCTCTGAGTTCTCGCCCGAGCTCAACAAGCCCAACCGGGCCGTGAGGAACCGCCCTCGCGTCGGGGTGGTGAAGACGAAAGAATCCGAGATGCAACCGGACTTCGTCTGCAGCGTGGCCTCGCACGAGGTCCCCGCGGTGAAGAGCGGAACCACCGGGGCACAGACGGGAGCGATGCACACCCGATGGATGTAGTCGCGACACAGCGCTGGATCTGGCGCTTCGGGTCCCTGACAGCCGCACAACGCCAGGACGATCATCGAGGTCGCAACTCGCACGGGGGCGGATGTTAACGCTATGAGGCGCCAATGGCCTGGATGTCCTTGAGTCTCGACGTGAAGAAAACGGCTGCCGAGGCAGCGCAGGAACTGCTGACCGAGTGCGGGGCGGCGGGGCTGGAACTGCGGGACGGCGAGGGCGGAATGCCCAATGTCCGAAAGCCCGAGCCCGGCGAGGCGATCGTGATCGGCTTTTTTGCCAAGCGCGCAGCGGCCACCGCGGCGCTGAAGAGAGCCAAGGCCGTGCTCAAGCCGCGCCATGCCGAGCTGGAAGAAGTGGTCGACAAAGACTGGAGCGAAGAGTGGAAGCGGTTGATTCGCCCGGTCACCGTGGGCCGACTGTGGGTCGGGCCTCCGTGGGAAGTGCCTCCGAAGGGAAAGGTCTGTCTGTTCATCGAGCCGAAGATGGCCTTTGGCACCGGAGACCACCCCACCACCTCGCTGTGCCTGGCCGCGGTCGACGATTTTCTGGGCAGCCACCCGGGCGCTTCGGTGCTGGACGTAGGCACCGGGACCGGAGTGCTGGCGTTTGCCGCCAAGAAGCTCGGCGCAGCTCGGGTGGTCGGCACCGACAATGACCCCATCGCGGTCGAGCTCGCGCTGGAATGCGCCGCCGAGAACGGGATTGAAGGGGTCGAGCTGTCAGGGAAGTCGATCGAAGGGATCAAGGGCCAGTTCGACCTGGTCCTGGCCAACATCCTGGCCAACACCCTGGTCGCGCTCGCGGGGGCGCTGTCGTCGAAGGTGAAGAAGCGCCTGGTGCTCGCCGGAGTCCTGGTACCCCAGGCCGACGAAGTCACCGCCGCGTTCGTCGCCGAAGGAATGAAGCCCGTGGGCCGCACGGTTCAAGGCGAGTGGATTCGCCTCGACTTCGAGCGACCATGAGAAGGCTGCACCTTCCCACTGCCGCGGCGGGGCCCCTGCGGCTGGAAGGTCCGCGCTTCCACCACCTGGTCCGCGTGCTGCGGGCGCGAGCGGGCGAGGTGCTGGAAATCTTCGATGGGCGAGGCACGGTGTTTTCCGCGCAGGTCGACGAAGTGGGGGCGCAGGGGGCGAGCCTGACGCTGGGGCCGGGCATTCCCCAGGGCGCGGCGAGGGCCATCACCATCGTGCAGGGGTTGCCGAAGTCCGAGAAGCTCGAGTGGGTGCTGCAGAAGTGCACCGAGCTCGGAGCGGCTGCGTTTTTCCCGGTTTTCTGCGAGCGCACGGTGGTCAAGCCCAGCGGCCGCGAAGAGGCCAAAGTGCTGCGGTGGCAGCGCATCGTCGAAGAAGCCGCCCGACAGTCGGGACGTGCCGACGTCCCGACGGTTCATCCTCCCCAGCCGCTGCTCGAAGCGGTGCGGGCGCTGTCCGGGGCACGGGTGCTGGTGCTGGATGAAGAAG
>JAYVCD010000362.1:0-3941 GCA_043750125.1 Archangiaceae bacterium
CTCTCGCCGCCCCTTCCCGGAGCCACATCAACTCCATGAGGTCCTCATTTCACTGCCCATCACCAGCTGGTCCCAGGCCGCGCGGCTCATCTGGTGGGAAAAATACTCGTCGTAAAATTCATGCGCAAAAAAGCGGTTCCGCAAAAACAGGCAGACTTCGAACGTCCAGTCTTCGCGCTCGCGGCGTTCGCGGTCCGACAGCTGCTTCATGAATTCCTCCAACGCCAGCACTCCGTAGTGCACGTGACGGGCTTCGTCGGCAATGACGTAGGTCAGCAGCTTTTTCAGCAGCGGCTCGAGGGTCGTCTGCTGAATGATGCCGAAAGCGCCAAGGGCCAGTCCTTCGATCATGATCTGCATTCCGAGGAACTTCATGTCCCAGCGGGAATCGGTCATCAGCGCGTCGACCACCACGTAAAGGTTGTCGTTGATGTCGTATTTCTTCTCGAGCTTTCGGGTCAGGTAGGCGTGGAACACCTCGACATGGCGACCCTCGTCGACCACCTGGGTGCTTCCGTACAGCTTTCCATCGAGCCACGGAATCGCTTCGGTCACCTGGCAGGCGGCATACAGCGCGCCTTGTTCCCCGTGAAGAAACTGCGAGAGGAACCATGAGATCAAGGCGCGCTTGAGCTGACTTTGCTCGCGGGGGTTCATCCGTTTCCAGACCTGAAGCTTCGACACCGGAACGAACTCAGTGGGGATCAGCGCTCGGGTCTCGTTCTCGGGATCCACTCCGATGTTCCAGTCGAGATCGGTCGTCGCATTCCATTGGCCGACCTTGGCCGCCTCGTACAGCCGGGACAGCTGGGTGTGATCTCGCAGGTAGGTCCAATCGAAGTGGACGTCGTGGCGCACCGGCATCACGGTCGATGCCTCTGCCTTCCCGCGCTGTTGAATCAGGCCGCGGTAGGCCGGGCCGAGCAGAGACTTGAGCACGGTCAGATTGCCGCTCTTGCTCGCGTCCTTCATCAACGGAACGGTGTCCAAGAGGGTACCAATGCTGGGGATGATCATCGTTGCGACTCCGGGGGCAGCAGTGCTTCGAACAGTGAGCTGACGTTGGGCGGGCGCGCGCCCTCGGTCATCAGCCCGTAGGCCATGAAGGTCCAGAAGGTGTCCGAGATCTGCTCGGGGGTTCGGCCCGACTCGGGGCGGTACCAGGTGGCCACCCAGTTGAGCGCGCCGAAGCCGAATTCGCGCACCGCTTCCAAATCAACCATCGGCCGCCCACGCCCGGTGCCGGCCGCCTCGAAGAGCAGACCGTCCCAGTACGCCTGGTACTTGCTGCGTTCGCGCTCGACGCCTTCACGCGCCGCCACCGGCAACGAGCGCCAGTCGAACAGCAACACGTAGAGCGCGTCTTCGCCGGTCAACAGCGCCTTCAAGTGCGCCCGCATTCCCAGCCGCAGCCGCTCGACCGGATCCCGGATTCCGCTGACCGCGGTCTGCACCGCGTCGATCGCGCGCTCGATGCCCCGCTTCATCAGCGCGATCAGAATCTCGTCTTTGCTCGCGTACCGGTAATGCAGGCTGCCCGGCAGCATCTGTGCGCCGCTGGCAATCTCACGCACCGTCGTCGCCGAAAAACCCTTCTGACGAAACAGCCGCCCTGCGGCGAGCAGGATCTTCGAGTCGGTGTGGGCCGCGGTCTCAGCGTTGGTCATTCGACCAAGACCCTGCCACGAACTACAGGGTGGGCGTCAAGGCGACGCATTGCGAGCTGTTGGTCGCTTAGCCAACTACCAGATATCGCAGCGATCGGGTCCGGCCCGCACCATCTTGCTTCCCGCTTTGCATTCGAACGCTTTCTGAAAGGCGTCGATGTTCGAAAGGGGGCCGATCACCCGCCAGTAGGGAGGCGCGTGGGGGTCGGTCGCAGCCCGCAGCCGAGCGTTCTCAGGGCGCATCTTCGTGCACCACGACTGAGCGAAGCCGAGGAAGAATTGCTGCGATGGGGTGTAGCGGTACTTCGTCTCGTCCTCGGGGTTGCCCAGCTTTCCCGAGTACCAGTTGCCCATCGCGACGTGGGCGAGCTTGAGCCCGCCGAGATCCGCGGTGTTCTCTCCGAGCGTGAGGTCGCCTTTCACCTTCACGTCGGCGATCGCCACGTAGCTGTCGTATTGCTTCTTCACGCACTCGGCGCGGGTCTCGAAGGCCTTGGCGCTGGCCTCGGTCCACCAGTCCTTCAGGTTTCCGTCGAGGTCGAACTTTCGGCCTTCGTCGTCGAAGCCGTGCGTGATCTCGTGGCCGACGACCATTCCCATCGAACCGAAGTTCACCGCATCGGTCGCTTCGCGATTGAAGAAGGGCGGCTGCAAGATCCCCGCGGGAAAGACGATCTCGTTCTTCTGCGAATCGTTGTACGCGTTGACGGTCGAGGCGGACATCAGCCATTCGTTGCGATCGACACTCTTGCCGATCTTCGCCAGCTGCCGTTTGACTTCGAAACGGTTGGCCTCGAGCGAGTTGTTGAAGAAGGACCCCCGGTCGGTCTTGATGCTCGAGTAATCGCGCCACACATTCGGGTAGCCAATCTTGTTGTTCTTCACCATTCGCTCGAGCTTGGAGAATGCGGCGGGCTTGGTGGCAGCATCCATCCAGGTGATCATCTCGAGGTTCTGTTTGATCGAGCCCTGCAGCGCCTCGACCATCGCGTTGGTGCGCTTCTTCCCCTCTTCTCCGAAGGTGCGTCGCACGAACTCTCGGCCCAGCGCCTCGCCCAGGTCGTCGTCGGTAAATCCGACACACTTCTTCCAGCGGGGGCGATCGGCCTTCGCGCCCGAAAAATTCCTCGAGACGTACTCGAAGTTCACGTCCTGCATTTTTTTTGGCAGCGCGGGAATCGCGGACCGGACGATGACCCAGGTCAGGTATGCCTTCCACGTCTCGGGCTTCACGTCCTTGGAGGCGGCCGACAGCTCGGCGAAGTAAGGAACGTGGTTGACGTTGATCGCCTGCACCCCTTTCGCTCCGACTGCCTCGAAGTAGACGTCCCACGGGAAGTGGGGCGCCTTCTCTTTGAGACCCTTGCGGTCGACCCGGTTGTACTGGGTGTTCGGATCTCGACGCTCGACTTTGGTCTGCGACACTTTGGCCAGCCGGGTCTCGAGCGCCATCACCTGGTCGGCGGCTTTCTTCGCGGCTGCGGGCTTCTCGCCGATCAGCACGAACATGTTCTCGACGTAGGCGAGATACGCCTCGCGAATGCCCTTCATCTTCGCGTCGTCCTGCACGTAATAGTCACGGTCGGGCAGACCCAGGCCGCCCTGCTGGAGGCTGGCGAGCACCTCGGTGGAGTTCTTCAGATCCTGCTGCGCGCCTGGGTTGAACAGGGGGTTGATCCCCGACGCGTGCAGCGTTCCGATGACCTGGGCGAGTTCTTTTGGGTTCTTCGGCGAGGTCAGCTTTTTCGAGAAATCCAACAGCTCGGACAGGGACTTGTCGAGCTTCGACTCATCGATGCAGGACGCGTAGTAGTCGCCCAACTGCTGGGCAAACGCGGTGTCTTTGGGCAGCTTTCCTTCTGCGGCCTCCTCGAGAATGGCCTTGAGGGTCAGTTCGTTCCGGTCAGCAATCGCCACAAAGCCGCGCGAGGTGAGCGCGCGATCTGCGGGGATCTCCACCGTCTTCATCCAGTTCCCGCAGGCGAATTGGTAGAAATCTCCGCAGGGGTCCGCGGTGGGATCCATTGACGCTTCGTCCAGGCCCGGAGGCAGCGGCAGGTTGGCTTTGGGGACCACCGGTTGGTCTGCGGGCGGAGCGACAGGGCCGGGCTTTTGTTCCGCCTGGGGAGTGGCGCACGAGACAGCGACGAGGGCTACGGAGACCGAAAGGAAGGAGCGCATAGGTGGATGGGGGCGCCGGTTTCGCTCACGCGATCCGGTTTCCCCCACCTCCATTCAAACCGTGCGTGCGGATTTCCCGCACACGGCTTTCGT
>JAYVCD010000363.1:0-38630 GCA_043750125.1 Archangiaceae bacterium
ACGAAAGCCGTGTGCGGGAAATCCGCACGCACGGTTTGAATGGAGGTGGGGGAAACCGGATCGCGTGAGCGAAACCGGCGCCCCCATCCACCTATGCGAAAACCAACGGTCGTCGTCGCGCTCTTTGTCATCGGCTGCACTCAACCGACTGCCGTCGTCGAAAATCGCGCTCCCAAGGCGACCGT
Organism: Archangiaceae bacterium; assembly: GCA_043750125.1. Classification (GTDB taxonomy): domain Bacteria; phylum Myxococcota; class Myxococcia; order Myxococcales; family Myxococcaceae; genus JAGSPQ01. The sequence goes on from JAYVCD010000363.1 coordinate 186, forward strand.
CGGAGCGGATCAAGCGGTCTTCGGCGGCAACGCGGTGACCCTCAACGGCAGCCTCTCTTCAGACCCGGACGCAGACGCGCTCACCTTCGCCTGGAAGCAGACCGGTGGCGACGCGGTATCGCTGTCGGATGCCGCCACCAACCAGGGGCACTTCACCGCTCCGGTCGTCACCGCTGCGACGACCCTCGTCTTCCAGCTCACCGTCTCGGACGGAAAGCTCACCAACACCGTGTCCACCAGCGTCACCGTCAACGTGGTGGATCCGAACAACCACGCGCCGCTGGTGGTCATCACCGCGCCCACCACCGTCCAATCGGGAGCGATGGTTCAGCTCGACGGCTCGGGCTCGACCGACCCCGACGGCGACTCGATGACCTACGTCTGGACCCAGAGCACAGGTCCTGCCGTCACCTTGACCAATGCGGATCAAGTCAAAGCGATCTTCGTCGCGCCCAACGTCACCGCCGACACGCTGTTCGCCTTCAAGCTGGTCGTCAGCGATGGGAAGGGCGGCCAGGCCTTCGCCGAAACTTCGATCACCGTCCAGCCGATGACCGGCAACCGGCCTCCGGTCGCCAGCGCCGGCAGCAACCAGAACGTCTCGGGCTCGGCCCTGGTCAAGCTGCTCGGCTCAGGCACCGACCCCGATGGAGACGCGATCGCCAGCTACAAGTGGACCCAGACCGCCGGAGCCGCCGTGGCCCTCTCGAGCAGCACCATCGCCGCCCCGACCTTCACCGCTTCGAACCCGGCTGCTCCCGTGACGCTCACCTTCTCGTTGATCGTCACCGACGCGAAGGGGCTGCCCTCGCTGCCTGCCGTCGTGAACGTGGTCGTCAGCAACGTCGCCGTTCCGACCGTCGTCATCACCAAGGTCGTCTCGCTGCACGCCGTCACCCGCACCAGCATCGTGGTGTTCTTTCTGACCGACGTAGCGGTGAAGGCCACGGTCGACTTCGGCAAGGCGTCCGCGAACGAGAGCAGCTTCACCGAGGCCACCGCGGCCACCCGTCACGTCATCACCTTGCCCGCGCTGACCGCCGACACCAGGTACGTCTACTCGGTGCGCGCCGGCACCGCCTCGGCCAGCGGAAGCTTCACCACCGCGCTCGACTATGCGGCGAGCCCCAAGCCGTTCACCTTTGCCGTCGTCGGCGACGCCCGCGCTCACACCATGTGGAAGACCGTCGCCACCGCAGTGCTGGCCAAGAATCCCCGGTTCATCGTTCAGACCGGCGACAACAATGACGCGGCGGGTTCGGCGGCCAACTGGGCCGAGTACTACTCCGTCGCCAAGGACATGTTCGCCAACATTCCGGTCTTCGCCGCGCAGGGGAACCACGACACCGGCAGCAACTACAGCGTCTACAACGTCGGCCCGCAGTCTTCGTCGAACTCCGATCTCTATTACGCGTTCGTTTACGGCAACGCGTCGTTCGTCGCGATCGACACCAACTCTTCGAGCGCCGCGATGACCGGGTGGATTTCCAATGCGCTGCCCAAGCTGACCGGCGGCCCGCTGTTCTCGTTTCATCATCACCCGCTCTACTCGTGCGGCAGCCACGGCAGCTCGACGACGCTCCAGGGCACCTACCAGGGAATGTTCGAGACCAACCACGTGACGACCGACTTCACCGGCCATGACCATGACTTGATCGTGTGGAACGCAATCAACGGCGTTCGCTACGTCGTCTCGGGGGGCGGCGGCACCGGCCTGTATCCACTCAGCGGCTGCGTCGGCCCCTACGCGCAGTCGAAGTACGGGTTCATGATCGTCAACGTCGACGGGCAGAACATCACCCAGACGCTCTATGACCAGAACGGCGTCCAGCTCTACTCCACCGGAGCCTTCCAGGCCTTCGGCGCCGCCCCCAACTTTGCCGGGCTGGGAAACCTCGTCACCTATTAGGTTTGCGGTGGTTTGACTGGCTCGCCCCCATTTCCGGTCGGACTCTCGCCGCTGGGGGCGAACCTTCAGGCAATGGGGTTGCTGGCCGTCTTCTACGGCTACCTCTACGGAAACGCCTGGCTGGTCGGGGTCGACGCCAAACTGGGCAACCCGGTGCTCTCGGTCTTCGTCACCGGCGCCTTGATGCTCCTGGTGGTCAGCCTGTTGATTCACCGCGACACCGACTGGCGCGCCTCGCTGGGAATGCACCCCCGACCCCTGCGGGACACCCTCGCCTTTGGCGGCCTCGGGCTGCTGCTGGCGTACGGTGCAAACCTGTTGTCCGTGCTGGTCTTCGCCGCGGTGCGCGGAAGCATGGTCCAGCAGGCGGCCGACAAAGCAAAGTGGGCTTCGAAGTTGGGCGAGCTGCCCCTGGCCTGGATTCTTCCGCTCGCCCTCTTCGTCGGGCTCTGGGAAGAGCTCGTCTTTCGCGGGTTCCTCCTCGGCCGGCTGCGGGTCGCCTTCGGCGCGGTCGACGGCAGCCCCCGAAGCCGCACCGTGTGGGCGATTGTCGTGACCGGAATCCTCTTCGGCGCAGGGCACGGGTACCAGGGAATGCTCGGGCTGATTCAGACCTCTGCGGTCGGAATGGTGCTGGGGGCGCTCACCGTCTGGCGAAAGAGCCTCTGGCCCGCGGTCATCGCCCACCTCACCATCGACACCATCGGGTTATTCGCGCTCAAAGTGCTCAAGCCGCTGCTCGAAGAGCTCGCGAAGAAGGCGCACTGAAGCTGCGGCCCGCTTCAGACTCAAGACTCCCGCACCGCCCGCGCCAACGTCAGCACCTGCACCTCGAGCGCCCCCGCGTCGAGCAGAGCCCGCGCGGCCTCATTGGCCGTCGCACCGGTGGTGAGCACGTCGTCGACCAACAGCAGCCGCGCTCCCTTCACCTTCGCCGACGCCTGGAAAGCACCCGCGACATTTGCTTCCCGCTCTTCGTCCGACTGGTCCACCTGCCGCGAAGTGGCTCTCACCCGGGTCAACGCCTCGTCGTGCAGCGTCCGCTTTCCCAGTCGGGCCACTTCGACCGCCAACAGCGCCGTCTGGTCGTAGCCCCTCTCGCGGTACCGCGCCGAGTGCAGTGGAATCGGCACCACCAGGTCGGGCGCCTTCTTCAGGAAAACGGTCGAGCCCAGAACGAGCATCGAGCCCAGCGGCCGGGCGAGCTCTGGGTGTCCCTCGTACTTGAAGCGATGAATCGCGCGCGCCACCGCGCCCGAATGCTCGAGCGGGGAAAACGCAAAGCTGAACTTTGGCCGCGACTGGGTGCACCGCCTGCAGAGACCTTCAGGGTGGACCCCCGGCTCGTTGCAGCACACGCACCCCGGGTGGGGAATCGCTTCCACTTCCTCCCCGCAGTCCCCGCAGAAGAACCCGCCCGGGACCGACAGCAGCACGTCGCACCCGACACACCGCTCAGGAAACAGCGCGTCGAGGACGTCGTCCCACAACGTCACAGCAAACCCGCCCGGTTCATCTCGGGAGGCTGGGTCAGGCCCATCACCTTGCACAGCGTCGGACCGATGTCGGCCAGCACGCCCGGCTTGAGCTTCAGGCCCTTGAAGTCGTCACCGCACAGCAGAAACGGAACCGGATTGAGGGTGTGCGCGGTGTGTGGCGCCCCGGTCACCGGGTCCACCATCAGCTCGATGTTTCCGTGGTCCGCCGTCACCACCATCGTCCACCCCACCTGCTGACAGGCGCGCCACAGCTGGCCGACGCAGTCATCGACCACGCGCACGGCCTTCAGCGCCGCTGACATCACTCCGGTGTGGCCCACCATGTCGGGGTTGGCGATGTTCACCAGGACGAAGTCGTGGGTGTCGGCGGAGATCTTCGAGCACAGGGTGTCGATCAACTCCTTCGCGCTCATCTCGGGCTTCAAGTCGTACGTCTTCACATCGCGCGGGCTGGCCACCAGGTGGCGCTCTTCCCCCGGAAACACCAGCTCGCGCCCCCCGTTGAAGAAGAAGGTCACGTGGGCGTACTTCTCGGTCTCGGCCGTGCGCAGCTGCCGCCAGCCTGCTTCCGAAATCAGCTGCGGAAAAATGTGGGTCGGCTGCTCAGGCTCGAAGGCGACCGGCAGACTGAACGTCTCGTCGTACTGGGTCATGCAGACGTAAGAGCCGAGCTTCAGCCTTCCCCGCTCGAACTCTTTGAAGTCGGGAAATGCCAACGCGCGGGTCATCTCGCGGGCCCGGTCTGCCCGGAAATTGAAGAACATCACCCCGTCGCCCTCTGAAATCGGGCCGACCGGCTCGCCCGCGGCGTTGGCCACCACCGTCGGTTCGACGAACTCGTCGGTCACCTTCGCGTCGTAGTTGGCCTGCACCGCCGCCAACGCGCTGGGGGCCTTCGGGCCGAGGCTGCGCACCAGGGCGTTGAACGACTTCTCCACCCGGTCCCAACGCTTGTCGCGGTCCATCGCGTAGAACCGGCCGTGCACCGTGGCGACCTTCCCCACGCCCTCTTGCCTCATCCGTTCTTCGAGCGCCTCGAGGTAGCCCTTCGCCGACTGGGGCGCAGTGTCGCGCCCATCGAGGAAAGCGTGCACGAACACCTGTCTCACCCCGACCCTCTTCGCCGCTTGCAGCAGCGAGTACAGGTGCTCCATCGACGAATGCACCCCGCCGTCGGACACCAGCCCAAGCAGGTGGAAGGCCTTCCCGTCCCGCTTGCATTGCTCGAGCACGGCGCGAATGCCGGCAATGGCGTGCAGCCCCTCGTTCTCACACGCGCGATTGATTCGAACGAGGTCCTGGTAGACCACCCGCCCGGCTCCCATGTTGGTGTGGCCGACTTCCGAGTTCCCCATCTGTCCGTCGGGCAGCCCGACCGCCAGCCCCGACGTCTGCAGTTGGGTCCCCGGGTAGGCCGAGCTCAGCGCGTCCATCTGCGGAGTCCCCGCCAGCGCAATCGCGTTCGCCTCGCGTTCCTTGCGCAGCCCCCAGCCGTCCAGCACCACCAACAGCACTTTGTGTTTCGGTTTCATGGCTCGACGAGCTCCACCTTGTTGAGGACTTTCCCGAAGTCGTACTTCGCCGCAATCTTCACAATCCGCTCGAGGTCGGCGGCCGCTTCGACCCAACCCCACAGCTCCACGTGACCGTTGCGCACGCAGGCGGTCGCCGACTTCCAGCTCTTGAGCTCACTTTGTAATTTCTCACGAACCTTCTTTAGCTCTGGCCTGAGCTCCGCGCCTTCCGCACACGCCAGCATGTGAATCCGCGTTCCGTCTTTGAGCCACACCATCGAAGTCCGCACGCCTTCGCAGCTGGCGGTGATGATCAACGTCTGCGTCTCTTCGACATCCAGCGATTCTTCCAGACACAGCCCCGAAGACGCGGTCAGCCGCTCGACTTCGGGAACCTTGAACTGCTTGCGCTCTTGATGCGCCAGCGTCACCGCCCGAAAGCGGATCCCCTTGAGCACCTCAGGAGCCCCCCACGCCCCCGTCGACGCCAGCAGCCACAGAGCCGCCGGCCACCGCCTCGTCACGGCGGGACGCACGACCCCATGTTGCAGACGAGGTTGCTCGCGCAGACGGTGCCGCAGGTGCCGCAGTTGTTCCGGTCGAACTGAACGTTCAGACACTGGGTCCCGCACTTCGTCAGCCCCACGTTGCAGGTGCAGACGCCCTGGGCGCAGCCCTGGCTGGCCGGGGTTCCGGGGCACACGTTGCCGCAGGTGCCGCAGTTGTTCCGCTCGTTCATCAGGTCCCGGCACTGGCCGTTGCACTTGGTGAAGCCCACGCTGCACTGGCAGGCGCCCGCCACACAGAATTGGTTGAAGGCGCAGCTGATGTTGCACGCGCCACAGTTGTTGCGGTCGGCCTGCAGGTCCCGACACTGCCCCTGGCAGTACCCGCGGCCCGCGGTGCAGTAGCAGATTCCTCCCACGCATTGCTCCTGGGTGCTGCAGCTGTGGGTGCACGCCCCGCAGTGGCCGTAGTCGCTCTGGAGGTCGAAGCAGGTTCCGCTGCACGAGCTCTGGTTTCCCGGGCACATCGTCTGGCACGCCCCGCCGGTGCAGACCTGGCCTGCGCCACAGGCGATGTTACAGCCACCGCAATTCTTCGGGTCCGACGCGGTGGTCACACAGGTGTTGCCGCACTTGGTGAATCCCTGCGCCGCGTTGCACTGACACATTCCGTTGAAGCAGTTGTTCGTTCCGAAGCCGCCGTCGGTGCCGTTGCACGAGTTGCCGCAGCTGCCGCAGTTGTTCACGTCGAACGCGGTCACAACGCAGCTGCCGTTGCAGTTGGTCTGGAACGGCTGGCACATCGTCACGCAGTTGTTGAAGTTGCAGACCTGGCCTGCGGTGCAGACCCGGCCGCAGAGCCCACAGTTGTTCGGGTCTCCCTGCAATCGAACGCACTGGCCGTTGCACTTGGTGAAGCCCGGCTGGCACTGGCACGAGCCGCTGATGCAGGTGCCGCTGCTGCACGCGCTGGCGCACGCTCCGCAGTTTTGCGAGTCGGCATTGAGGTTCACGCACAGGCCGTTGCAGCGGGTGAAGCCCATCGGACACGCCATCTGGCAGGCCCCTGCTGCGCACGTCAGCCCTGCGCCGCAGGCGTTCGAGCACACCCCGCAATTGGCCGGGTCGACCTGGGTGTCCACGCACACCCCGTTGCAGCTCGTCTTGCCCGGCCCGCACTGGCACGCCCCGGCGACGCAGCTCTTGCCTCCGCTGCAGGTGACGCCACAGGCTCCACAGTTGGCGTTGTCGATCGCAATGTCGACGCAGGTGATTCCGCAGGCCTTCTTCCCGGGGTTGCACACGCAGGCCCCGACGATGCACATCGCATCGGTGGGACAGACCGTGTTGCAGTTGCCACAGTTTTTGGGATCGCTGCTGAGGGTGACGCACACCCCGTTGCACAGCTGGGTGTTCGGCGCGCAGGTGCATACCCCGTTCGAACAGCCCGACCCCGCGCCGCACTTCAGGCCGCAGGCTCCGCAATTGTTTGCGTCTGTCCGGGCATCGACGCACGTGACCCCGCACAACGTCTGTCCCAGCGGGCAACCGCAGACCCCGTTGGTGCACGACTCACCGGCAGAACACTTCTTGCCGCAGGAGCCACAGTTGTTCACGTCCGACGGGACGCAGCCGCCCGTGCATTGCAGCGTTCCCACCGGGCACACGCAGCTCGACGCAACGCAGCTCTGGCCGGGCAGGCACGTCTTGGGGCACGCGCCGCAGTGGGAAGGATCTGCGCTCAAATCGACGCACGCCCCGCCGCAGTTGGTTCGGCCCGGCTGACAAACCAGACCGCAGCTGCCCGCGCTGCAGACTTCGGTCGCGCTGCACTGCTTGTTGCAGATCCCGCAGTTCTTCGGGTCGCTTTGCAGGTTGGTGCACAGGCCGTTGCAGGACGCCGACGGCGGAGGACACAGGCAGGTTCCGTTGAAGCACGGCTGCCCGGGGCCACACTTGTTGTTGCACGCCCCGCAGTGCTGAGGGTCCAGCCGGGTGTCGACGCAGACCCCGTTGCACGACGTCTGATTCGGGCCGCACTGGTTGATGCACTTGCCCGCCAGGCACGAGTCGCCCACGGCACACGAAAGACCACACCCTCCGCAATTGAGGCGATCCGTTCCGATGTCTACACACGCGTTGCCACATTTGATCAGCATCCCGCTGCACGCGCCCACGCACTTGCGGGCCTGGCACAGCTGGCCGACCGCGCATTGGGTTCCGCACGCCCCGCAGTTGGAAACGTCACTGTCGATGTTGGTGCAGGTTCCGTTGGCGCAGCGCTGAAGCGGTTCGCTGCAGGCACACGCTCCACCGCTGCAGCTCTCGAGGCTCGAGCAGACCTGGGCGCACTTCCCGCAGTTGCCGTGGTCCTTGGCCAGGTCGACGCAGGCCCCGTTGCAGTTCGACAACCCGCTCGCGCACGTTGTGGCGCACAGGCCGCTGCTGCAGACCTTGTTCGCATCGCACGCCCGGCCGCAGCCCCCGCAGTTCTTCGGATCACTGTTGAGCTTCACGCAGCTGTTGCCGCAGCGGAGCTCTCCGGTCGGGCAGGTCGTCGGCCCCAGGTCGGGAATGCAGCGCTTGTTCGGGCCGCAGACGAAGCCTTCAGGGCAGGGGAGGTCTCCCGGGCTGCCGCAGAGCAAAATCTCGGTTCGCGAGCAGGCAGTCGAGCACAGAAGCGCACCGGCGCTGAGGATCAGAAGAGCTCGAAATTTCATAGGAGATTGGGGACGAGCGTGATGCCGGCCGTTTCGGTCGGCGAGTGTACCGCAAGCTTCAAGCCCGGTGGTACGCCTCTCCCTTGAGCAGGGTCAAGACCCGGTACAGCTGTTCGACCAGCACCAGCCGCGCGAGGCGGTGGGGCAGGGTGAAACGCGACAGCGACAACACCAGCGCCGCCTTCGACCGGACCTCTTCGGACAGCCCTTCATCGCCGCCGATCACGAACGCCAGGTCCTTGCCCCCCTGCTGCTGCTTGCCCACCCAGCTGGCCAGCTCGGTCGTCGACAGCTGCTTGCCCCGCTCGTCCAGGGCCACCAACACGTCGCGGGGTGACAACTTCGCCAGCAGCGCCTGGCCTTCTTCCGTCCGCGCCGGGTCTCCCTTCGCGCGAGACTCGGCCAGCTCTTTGAGCTCGGTCTTCGCGTAGTGCTGCAGCCGCTGGGTGTACTCGGCGACTCCGGGAACGAACAGGCCCGAGCGGTCTTTTCCCACCGATAGAACGGTGAGCTTCAGCCGACCTTCTCGCGCGGAGCGTCGGCCCACAGACCTTCGAGGTCATAAAAGCCGCGCGCGTCCGAAAGGAACAGGTGGGCGATCACCTCGCCGTAGTCGAGCAGCACCCAGTTTCCGGTCTGCTCACCCTCCCGGCCGATCGGCTTTTTTCCTTCCGGGCGCAGCTTGTCTTCCACGCCCTCGGCCAACGCATTCACCATTCGCTCGGTGTCGCCCGAAGCGACCACGATGTAGTCCGCGTAGGACGCCTTGCCGCGGACGTCGAGCACCAGCACGTCGGTGCCCTTGGTATCGACGATCGCGTGGGCGATCTTGTGCGCCAGCGCTTTGGCTTCCGGGTTGTCTTTGATCGGCCCGAACGAGCGTTCTGGCGGCTTGCGCTTTTTCTTCGTCGCCGGGCGCTTCAGACCCGGGCGCTTGCCCTTCGTCTTGCCCTTGACCGGCTTCTTCGCCGTGGTTTTCTTCGCCGTCGTTCTTTTCCCCGCCGGCTTCTTCTTGCTCTTGTCCTTCGCGGCCGCCTTGGAAGACGGTTTGGAGGATTTCTTCTTTTTCGCAGGTGCCATGGCCGCAGACCTCTTAGCGGACCTGCCCCTTACCCTCCACCACGTACTTCTGAGCCGTCAGTTCCTTCAGCCCCATCGGCCCGAAGGCGTGCAGCCGGGACGTGCTGATTCCGACCTCCGCGCCCAGCCCCAGCTGCCCCCCATCGTTGAACCGGGTCGAGGCATTGACCATCACCGCCGACGCGCAGACCTCGCGGGTGAAGCGGTTGGCCCGCTTGCGCGAGCGGGTGATGATCGCCTCGGTGTGCTCACTGCCGTAGCGGGCAATGTGGTCCAGCGCCCCGTCGAGTCCGTCGACCACCTTGACCGCCAGGATGAGAGAGAGGAACTCCTGCCCGAAATCGGCCTCCGTCGCCTTGCTCGCCGACACTTTCGCCTTCCGCAGCAGCGCCAGCGCCGCCGGGTCGGCCCGAAGCTCGACCCCCGCTTTCACCAGCGCCACGCCCGCCGTGGGCAGGAAGTCGGCCGCGATCTTCGCGTCCACCAGCAGACATTCGGCCGCGTTGCACACCCCCGGTCGAGAGGATTTTGCGTTCACGATGATCGCCAGCGCTTTCTTCAGGTTCGCCTTCCCGTCGACGTAGACGTGGCACACGCCCTTGTGGTGCTTCACCACCGGAATCCGCGCGTGCTCGCTGACGAAGCGGATCAGCCCGTCGCCCCCCCGGGGAATGCAGAGGTCGATTTGTCCTTCGAGCTGCAGCAGCTGCAGCAGCTGATCGCGGTCTGCGGTGGGCACGATTTGAATGCACTCGCCCGGCAGGCCCGCCCGGGTCAGGCCGCGCTGCAGACAGGCGGCGATCACCAGGTTGGTCCGCAGCGACTCGCTGCCCCCGCGCAGAATCACCGCGTTCCCGCTCTTGAGGCACAAGGCCGCCGCGTCGCTGGTGACGTTCGGGCGCGCCTCGTAGATCATCAACACCGTGCCCAGCGGCAGCCGCTGCTTGCGCACCCGCAGCCCATTGGGGCGCTGCCAGGAATCCGTCACTTCGCCGACCGGGTCCGGCAACTTCGCCACCGCTTCGATCGCCTCGGCCATCGCTTCGAGCCGCTCTTCGTTCAGCTCGAGCCGGTCGAGGAATGCCTCGTCTTTTTTCGCCGCCTTCGCGTCGGTTACGTCCAGCGCGTTCTGCGCCAGCACCAGCTTGCCCTGCTTGCGCAAGACCGCCGCCATCGCCTTCAACGCCTGGTTCTTTTGCTTCGTGCTCGCCGCCGAGAGCACGCGCCGCGCCTTCTTTGCTGCCGCTGCAAGTTCCTGCATGCCCGTCTGTATATTCGCTCGACGAGAAAAATCAGCCCCCGAGTTCCTTCGAGGGCAGGGCGCTGAGACCCACAGCTCTCAAATCGCCACCGGCCGACAGGCTTGGCGCGCGCGCACAAGCATGGAAACACCGGGCAAGGACGCTGCTTCGCATGTCGCCTTCCGGGTCCGGTGCGCTGCGCAGCGGCTCTGGACGAGGCGCCCCCAGTGTTGCGTCGACGTCAGGCCAGAGCGACCGGGTTGACCGAACGGCCGGACGAACTTTGCACCGCCCACGCCCAGAGGAGTGCACTGGGTTGAACGATCTCGAGGGGTGGTCGGAAGGACAGGCCCCTCTGCAACGGGTGAGCGGACCTACCGCTCAGAGCCGGAAATACACTTTCGCCACCCCGAACAGGCCCAACACCGCGCAGAACGCCCACGCGGGCGCGAACAGAATCTTGAATCTCAGATCGAACGCCGCCAGCGACAGATTCCACGGCACGCTGAGCAGCAGCCCCATCGCCAGACCCTGGTCCTCAGTGAAGGGCCTGCCGAGCACCGCACTCACCACCGGAGCGAGCGCCATCGACCCGACCGCAGGCAGCAACGAAATGCCGAAGAGCCCGAAGCTACCGAGCACCGGGATCTTCGAGAGCTCGACAAATTGTTGGCGACTCGAAGCGACCTGAATCGGAATCATCTCGCGCGCGCGGCTGCCCGTCCTGTTCAGGCCCGCCCACGACCTACTTCTTACAGCCGGCCGAACACGCCTTGTACGAGGCGGTACAAGCGTTGATGCAGGGGGACGAGTGGAAACAGCTGACCGCGCAGCCCTTGTTCGTGCCGCTGCACGCTTTCTCACACGTGTTGTCCACGCCGGCAGGCACCTTTTTCGCCGCCTGGGCAGGGACACTGAGCGCGCACATCGACAACATCAGGCACAGAGCAAAACGCTTCATCGGGTGGTCTCCTTGAAAAAGGCGCGCAGCCTCTGTGGCGTCGCAGCAGAAAGCAAGCCGCGCACGCCGGGACGCACCTGCCCCAGAACCTGGAGTAAAGCGCCGCGTTCGATGACCGACCGCGAAACCCAATTCAAGCAACTGGTGGCCGAGTTTCCCGATTCGCCGATGGGACATTTTTCCCTGGGCAAGCTGTACCTCGAGCAACAGAAATGGCCGCAAGCCGTCACCTGCTTTCAGACCGCGGTGAAGCTTGATCCGAGCTACGCCGCCGGACTCGTCGCCCTGGGCGATGCCTGGGCCGGTGCCGGGGATGTTCAGCAGGCCCGCGCCGCGTGGGAACAGGCCCTGAAGACTCCTCACGGCCAGAAAGATCAAAGTCTGCAAGCCGATCTGCAGCAGAGAATCGCCGACCTTTAGGCTCGGGCCGAATCGGTTTCGCCGGGCTGCGCGCCGCGCAATCGACAGAGCTCGCGCTCTACGAAGAGCTCTCCGCGCGCGCGAACCTCGAGCTCTTCGGCGCGCTCTACGGGCTGAAAGGACTTCCGCTCGCGCAAGCGATCTCCCCAGGCCGCCCGTGGGATGTCGATCTTCGCCGTCTTGCTGATGGTGATGCTCGGCGGCGCCTGGTTTCCTTCGTTCATGTTTCCTCCCGCCCTGCAGCAGCTCACCCTCGCCATTCCGACCCGCTGGGCCATCGATGGAATGGACGCCATGACCTGGCGCGGTCTGGGGCTCGAGGCCGCTTTGCCTTCCGTCATCGCGTTGGTCGGCTTTGCCGCCGTCTTCGCCGTCTGGCGGTTTCGGTGGGACGCCGCCTGAGCTCGAAGCGCCTGCTTCGTTCATCGGCGCGTCAGCCAGGTTGAGGTGGACGAGGCCCCGCTCAAGGCCACCTTGTCAGCTCGATGAGAGGCCTTGAGCCTCTTCCTGGGCTCGCTGCCCGGAAAAGAAGGCGAGTGCCCACGCCAGCGATCGTCCCCGCGCGCCGGGCAGTGCGGGCTTGAATCGCTCCACCGCGTTCAGACTTTTGACCCGGTGGAACGGGGCTCTTCCTGGCGTTTGTTGGCCAGGGCCTCGACCTTGGCCCTTTCACCACATCCCCATGTGGCGGTTGGGCCAGGCCCAGCGTTTCGGAATCAAAAATGCACCCTCCTGCCTGCTCAAGGAGAAAACCCATGGCTCAAGTCACCCGCTCCCGCTCCCGCTCCATCGTCACTGGAGCGTCCAGCGGCATCGGTTTCGAACTCGCCCGTCTCGCCGCTCTCAGCGGCTTTGATCTCGTCGTTGCAGCAAACGATGAGCGCATCTCGCAGGTCGCCCAGACACGTCCAGCGACCCACCCAGCTCGACCGCAGGAGGCAGCTCCCAGCGGAACAACCGCGCGCCCAGTCCCCGCGACGTGGCCAGGCTCGAGCTCAGAGCCCGGGCCGTAAGTAAGGCCGGTAGGGCGCCGGACACGCGGGGAGCACCACCCACGCCATACCGAATGCCGCCCACCCCCCGCCTCGACGCATCGGGGGCTTTTAACCTCGTTCAGCCGCGCGTCACCCACTTCGTCGACAAATCCCCTTACCTGCTCGGCCAGCGCTTCGTCGCGTCCATCCGCGGTCGGATACTGGTGAGCAGGAAATGCCCGAGGTGGTTGGTGCCCATCTGCTGCTCGATGCCCAGCGAGGTCAGGCCCAACGAAGTGGCCATGATCCCCGCGTTGTTGATCAACAGGTCCAGAGGAGTGCCTTGCTGGAGGTAGCCGGCGGCGAAAGCCCGAACGGAGGCCGGGTCCGCCAGGTCCAGCTTCGCCACCGAGGGCTTGCCTGCGTCTTTGGGAAGCGCCGCCCGCAGGTCTTCCGCCACCTTGTTTCCCGCCTCGACCGAGCGGCAAGCCAGCGTCACGTCTGCTCCTCCCAGCGCGAGAACCCGCGCGGTCTCTGTCCCCAGCCCCGCGCAGCGCCTGTTCCGCCGTGCTTCGCTTTCCCAGATTGGCTGAGGTCATCCGCCTGTCTATTGGGCTGCGTCTCGCCCCGCAACCTCATCGAGCGCTGGCGACGCGGACGCCGCGCTGAAAGAGTGGCCGGATGCAACGCGCGTTCGTCCTGCTTTCCCCTCTGCACTCCAACTCACATCGTCCGTTCCTGCCCCAGCGGTAGTCACCCGAAGTCATGTCCCCTCGCGCTCGATTGCGTCTTGGTTTGCTCTGCGTCGTTCTCGGCGCGTGCAGCCCTCCCGCGGGCTCGCCGCGGACTTTCATCGCCGGCCCTTCGTGTCCCTTGACCGGCGCGGTGTTCGGGGCGGTCCCCCTCGGCAGCGATGTGGTGCTGAGCCTCTTCGAGCTCGATGCGCTTCAGCAGTTGCAGTTGTCGGACTGCTCGCAGCAAAAGCGCTGGGACACCGCTCCGGGCCCCCGCGCGCTGATCAGCCTGGGTCCGGGCTTCGCCAGTGCGTCGTCGAACGCGCTGAACTTCTCGCCTCTCAACGGGGGGGCCACCTCGCTGTCGACGACGCCGGGCCCTTCATCCCTGCTCGCCACGGACCTCGACGCGGACGGGAACCCGGAACTCGTCGCCACCCTTGGCGCGACCGCGGCCGAAGCCAAAGTCGTCGTGCTGCGCCTCACCCAGGGAACGTTGGGCGTGATTCAAGAGCTTCCCCTCACCGCCTCCGCAGCGCTGGCGAGCGTGGATCTCGACGGCGATTCGGATCTCGACGTGCTCGTCGCGCGCACCAATGAAAACCGGCTGACCGTGCTCGAAAACGTCGCTGGCTCGCTCGTGGCGGGCGCCGACATTCCGGTCTGTGACGAGCCCTTTGCCTTGACCCCGGTGCAGACCCCCGGCGCCCTTCCGATGCTTGTCGTCACCTGTCGAACCGGGGGCCTGGAGCTGCTGCGGCAGGTGAATGGCGCCTGGACCCATCAGAAGCTTCCGCGGGCCGGCACTCTTTACGAGACAGTGGTGGCGGACTTCGATCGCGACGGCTGGCTCGACTTCGCCAGCGTGGATCCATTCGCCCACCGGCTGGTCCTCTGGTGGGGAAAATCTTCAGGGCAGTTCGACCCGCCCGCAGAGTTTCCAACCCCCCGGGGACCGATTTTGCTGCGGGCGTTCAATTTTGATAGGGATGCGCGGCCCGACTTATTGGTGCTCGCGTTTCAGGACCGGAGCGTCACCGTTTTTCGGCTCAAGGAAGAACTTCGATGACCCATCGCCCGCTCTCGTACGTCGCCGGGGTCCTCGGCCTCGCGCTCTTCGTCGTCCTCGCCACTGCCTCTTGCGGCGTCCCCAAGACGGACTGCGCCACGACCTGCAAAGGGTGCTGCAGCGCCGCGGGGGTCTGCGATGCGTTCGGAGATTCTGCCCAGCGCTGTGGGACCCAGGGAGCCCTCTGCAAGACCTGTTCGACCGGCCAGGCCTGTTCGAGCGGAACGTGCTCGGGCACGGGCGGGGCGGGCGGCGCGGGCGGGGCGGGGGGCGGCACCGCAGGGTGTGACCAGAACAACTGCAACGGCTGCTGTGATTCCGCCGGCGTTTGCCAGCTGGGCTTGAGCGCCACCGCCTGCGGGTACGGCGGGACCTGTGCGGTCTGCGTCGGCACCCAGGCCTGTGTCGGCCTCTCGGCGCCGACCTGCACCACCCCCGGCTGTGCCGGCTGCAGCGGCCCCACTGGCGCCTGCGTCACCGTTCTGTCCGACGCTCAATGCGGCAGCGGCGGAGCCGCCTGTTCCAGCTGTGCGTCCTCAGGCGCCACCTGCACCACGGCCACCGGCGTCTGCTCGGGCGGAGTGTGTGGAGGCTGCCGCAACGCCGCCGGAGTCTGTCAGTCCGGCTCGACCCGCGGCTATTGCGGCACCGGCGGGGTGGCCTGTCTTGCCTGCGGTCCCAGCCAGATCTGCGTCAACGCGGTGTGCGTGACCGGAGGCACCGGCGGCGGCGCGGGTACCGGTGGGGGCGCGGGTACCGGTGGAGGCGCAGGCACCGGTGGAGGCACGGGCACCGGCGGCGGCGCCGGCGGGGCGGGCGGGGGGAACAGCGACATCGTTCCTGACCCGGGTACGGCCGTCGGAGCCGAATGGAAGGACATCGAGCCCAACGATCGGCCTTCTCAAGCCGTCCCCGTCGGCATCCTCTCGACCGTCTGGGCCGGCTTCGTGATGCCCTACACCACCATCAACAGCGCCACCGACAAGGACTTCTTCGTCTTTCGAACCGGGACAGCCGCTCAGCTGCAAACCTCCTCGCTGCTGCTGTGCTGGTCGGGGATGTTCAACCTGCTCGACCTGTACCTGTACTCAGTCGACGCCCAGCAACACCAGGGTCCCCTGGTCAAGGCGTGGACTTCGACCGGCGCAGGGTGCGAGACGGCGTTTCAGGGCAACGGCGCTGCCGCTGGCCTCGCCCCGGACACGGTGTACCTGCTCGAGGTGCGGGCCGCCCCCGGCGCAGTCGTGCCAACCCGATACAACGCTTGATGAAGCAATAACTCGTCCCGGGCGGACGAGAAAAACACCGAAGAGTTGAGCGACAGCTTCGCCTCCGTCAGGACGAGGTCCTTTGAGCCCTCTAGAACGAGGGTAAGCTGCAGCCCTTTTCCGCTGCGAGGGGCACGTCCTGGTCGACACGTTGGAGCTGACGAAAACCGAAGCCTCTGCCCCGCATTCCGAGTCTGAGGCCGATGACCTCGTGGGCCGTGAAGTCGGCGGCTACATCGTCGAAGGGCGCCTGGGCGAGGGCGGCATGGGGCTCGTCTACCGGGCCCGTCACCCCATCCTCAATCGTCACTTCGCAGTCAAAGTCCTTCGTCCGGAAGCCGCCGCTGATCCGCGCATCTCGGTCAGCTTCGAGCGCGAGGCGCAAACCCTCTCGAGCCTGAAGCACCCCCACATCATCGACATCGTCGGCTTCGGGACCCTCGCCGATGGACGCCAGTACATGGTGATGGAATTCGTCAAGGGCCAGACTCTTCAGCAGGAACTCGAGAGCAGCGGCCGCATCGACCTCAATCGGGCCCTGAAGCTGGCGGACCAGATCCTCGACGGGCTCGAAGCCGCGCACTCGGTCGGGGTGATTCACCGCGACATGAAGCCCTCGAACGTTTTGATCGCGCGCGTGTCCGGAGGCACCGAGGTGCTCAAGCTGCTCGACTTCGGCCTTGCCAAACAACAACCCGAGGCCCTGGTCGGTTCGATGGTCGGCACCGCCGCGGGCGCCTCGGTCATCGCGGGTACCCCCGAGTACATCGCCCCTGAACAAGCGCAGGGCAAACACGCCGGTAAGCACAGCGACATCTATTCGTTCGGGGTCGTCTTTTTCGAGATGCTCACCGGTTTTCAGCCGTTCCTCGCCGAGCCCACCGAAGCCGACCGGATCCGTTCGTTGCTGACAATGCACCTGCATCACCCCGCGCCGCTGATCAGCACCCTGGTCCCCGAAGGCACCTTTCCTCCCGAGCTCGAAGAGCTCGTCGCCGACCTGCTGAAGAAAGACCCCAGCGAGCGTCCGTCGAGCGCCCAGACCGTCCGCGCCCGCCTTTCCCAGGTGCAGCGGGCTTTGCAGCACGAATCCACCGGCATTTCGTTCAACCCGTTGCTCGCCGTCTCGGCCCTGCCCCTGGGCCCGCGCTCCGACGCGGCCATTTTGCCGTTGTCGTCGAGGCTCGAACCGCTTCGACGATCGCGGGCGATTTTTCCAGTCGCCGCCGCGCTGCTGTTGTTCGTCGCGCTCGGGGGCGGGTGGCTCACGCGCTCTTCGGCCCCGGCCGTCATCATCGCCCCTCCGCCCCCGACCGCTTCCCCTGAGATCGCCCCAGCGCCCCCGCTCGAGCTCCCCCGAAAGCGCGAGCCGGAAGCGGTGGCCCTGACCCCGCCCCCGCCGCCGGGCCCGGTGGCAAAAAAAGTCCTACCCCGAACGCCGTCGAAGCTCACCGTCACCATCGCCAACCCCAGCCCCAAGCTGCAGATCAATTCCAGCGCGTGCGAGCCCAACGAGCGCTGGCGTGCCGCGGCCAAGGCCAACCTCCAGGAGATTCAGCAGACCGCCGCCGGAATGGACAAAGCGATGTGGGCCCAGTTCGAGAACCTCGAGCCCGCGATCATCGCCGCGATCTCCAGCGCCTCGACCGGCCTAGAGTGCGACGCGGTCGAGACGAAGCTCGAACGGCTCGCTCGAAAGTTCAAACCGTGAAGGGGAAGTGAAATGACCCAGCTGGCGCTCGTGCTGCTGTTCGTTGCCTCCACCGCTCTGGCGCAGGGCAAACCCACCCTGGTCGACTTTCCGCTCGACGTGAAGTCTGCCGTGAGCGAGCCCCAGTTGACCGAGCTGCAAGACGACTTTCGCCAGCTGCTGGCCAGAAACAATGGGCTGCTGGTCCCCACCCGTACCAACTGGAAGCTGGCCGTCGCCGCACACAAGCGCCAGGACTGCGAGGTCCGCAACGAGTGCCTTCAGCAGCTGGCCATCAGCGCCGCCACCCTCTACGCGATGTATTGCTCGGTCGAGAAAAATGCCTCCGGCGAAGTGACCGCCACCGGGCGGGTGGTCAATCAAGATGGAGTCCTCGTCCGCCCCCCCGAGCAGGTCAAACTTCCGAAAGGAGCGCGATTTACCGACACCGCCCGCGAAGCTCTGAAGCAGCTGCTGATCAAGCTCGCGCTCGAGAAGCTCTCCCCCGTTCTCGAAAAGCGGGTCGAAGAACCCAAAGAGCCCAAAGAAGCCGTCCTCGTCCTGCCCATTGCCCCAGCGGCGCAACCCCCGACCTCTGGCCTGCGCCCCGTCGGGTTCGTCACCGGAGGCCTGGCCGTCGCCGCCGCCGCCGTGGCCGTGGGCCTGGGAGTCTCGGCCTCGACGGCCCGCGCCGCCCTCCCGTCGGACGGCCACTTCCTCGACGAGGGCCAGGCCCGATCGCAGGCCTCCGTGAACCAGGCCGCCACCCTCGCCTTCGTCAGCGGAACCCTCGCGGTCGCCCTCGCCTCGACTTCGGTGGTGATGTTCGTGCTCTCGGCTCCGAGCCGGCAGACGGTCCTCACCCTCGCCCCCGGCCCCGGTGGCGCAACCATGCTCTTCACCGGCAGGTTCTAAACGAACATGAAGATTCTGAGTCTCCTCGCGGTGGCGTTCGTTCTCGCCGGCTGCCAATGCGGGCCCGGCGTCTCTTGCAAGTCAGACACCTCGTGCGAGCCGTGGGGCGTGTGCGGGGCCAGCGGTTTTTGTGTCAGCCGCGCGACCCAGGGCGATGGCGGAATCCCCCGGGCGGTCGTGCCGATTACCCAGGTCGATCTCGGGCGGGTTGGCTGCGGCGTTGCGCCGAAGACCCAGAAAATAACGGTCACCAACGCAGGCACCGGTACCCTTCGCTTCACCACCACTTTGATCAACGGTTCAATTTTCTCGATCGCCCCTGCGGCCGGCGAGCTGACCGCTGAACAAACCGTCGAGCTCACGGTGTCCGGACTCGTCCCCGGCTCGACCGTCGCCAACACCGAGCTGACCGGAGTGCTCACCCTCAATCTCAACGAGGACGGCCGGAGCAAGATCGACATCCCCCTGAAGCTCAAATCGTCGGGCGTGACTTTGACCCTGATGCCCACCGTGGTCGCCTTTGGGGCTTCGCCGATCGGCGATGCACCGCAAACCGAGTCGGTGGTTCTCACCAATCTGGGAAATCTCAGCGCGACGCTCAGCTTCACCCAACCCACCGACGACCAGTTTGCACTCGCCTGGACTGGGTTGGACGGCGGCTCGAGCCTGACCCTCGCGCCGCTGGAAACCGTTCCAGGCCTCGAAGCCCGCTTCACAGCCCGGCGCATTGCCCCCGCCACCACCTTCGCGCAAATCACGGTCGCCGAGCCGGTCTGCGGCAGCAGCGTCGGCGCGATTCCGATGAGTGGCCGCGGCCAGAATGGCGTCCTCGAGCTTTCCGAGACCGAGCTCTTCTTCGGCAACGCCGGCCGCGTCGACTGCAACAGCACCGCTTCCCCCAGGACCTTCACTCTGAGAAATGCGGGCAACGCCGTCTTTTCCTGGTCGGGGAGCCTGGCCCGGGGCGCCACGTCCCCCTTCGTCGTCTCACCCAACATGGGAACGGTGTTCGCCAGCGCCGATGCGGGGCTCACCCTCACCGTCACCCCTCAAGCCGTCCCGGCCGTCGCGTCCACCGCGGCCGAGGCGTTCGGCGACACCTTCGTCATCACCACTTCCATCGCGGGTGACAGCCCCCACGCGATCACCCTTCACCAGACCGCCAACGGCGCCGTCTTGAGCTTCTCGTCTCCGACGGTCGATTTTGGTCTGGTTCCCATCGGAGACACCGCCAGTGCCCCCGTTGGCGTCATCAACGATGGCAATGCAGCCGTGGGCGTTTCGTTCTCTTCGAACAACTCCAGGTTTGCGCTCAACCCCTTCGGCCCGCTGTCGGTCGACGCGGGCACCAGCAATTCCTACACCGCCACTTTCAAGCCCGACGCTTCAATGGGCAAAGAGACCGGCGACGTCCGGATGATGGTCGCCGACGGAGGCCTGTTGTGTTCCTTGCTTCCTGCGCCCCTGGCGATGAGCGGCGCCGGCAGCACCGGCTCGGTCAGCTACACCCCCATCGGTCTTGCCTTCGGTACCGTCAACTGCGGCAGCACTGCGCCTTCCCAGACGGTGACCTTCAAGAACGCGGGCAACCAGAATTACACCATCACCCCCGTGCTCGGAATTGCCGACGGCGGCGCGAGTTTTTCTCTGCTGATGAACCCGGCCAGCGGGGTGGTGGCCAGCGACGGTGGAACCGTGGTCATCACCGTTCAACCCCGGCTCATGCCGCAAGACTCTCCAGTGACCCTCAACCTGTTCGCAGACACTTTGACGGTGACGACCAGCGTCAGCGGTGATTCGCCGCACCTGATTGCACTGTCGATGACCGCGCGCGGAGCCATCTTCGGAATCTCGACCTCGTCGATCAACTTCGGCGCGACCGCCGTCGGCGGAGCGCGCACCTCGCAGTTCACCATCGACAACACCGGCAATGCCCCCGGAGACATCACCTTCGCCGTCGGCCAGCCCATGAGCTTCAGCATGCCGCGAGATGCCGGAGTTGCTGCCAACGCGTCGTTCACCGGCACCGGCACTTTTTCTCCCCAGATGGTGGGGCCCTATACAGACACGGCGACCATCACCGTGCCCGCCTCGACCGTTCTGTGCCGACCCCTTCCCTTCACCTCGGTGGGCCTGGGCGGCCAGGGCACCACCAGCAACGCGTTGACGCTCTCGAGCACGAGCCTCACCTTTGGCAGCGCGGGGTTGGTCCCCTGTGGCACCACCGCAGCGGCGAGGGCGATCAGCATCACCAACAACTCGGCCTACCTTCTCGCACTCACGTTGAGCCTCGGCATTGCCGATGGCGGCTCGCCGTACACCGTCGTGGGGCCCACCGCGCTCGGCGCTGCCGACGCAGGTGCGATCACCGTTTCCCCCGAACCCCGCCCCAACCCTTCGTCCACAGCCGCCGACTTCTACGCCGACACCCTGTCGATTCGAGCCGTGGGAGGGCCGGTGGACGAAACCCAGGTCGTAGCGCTGCACCAGACCGCGCAGGGCGCAATCCTGGTCTTCAACCCCACCGCGCTGACCTTCGTCGGCGGTCTGGGCCAGACCCAGCAAAAAAACTTCACCGTCAGCAACGTGGGCAACCTCACCGCGCCTTACACCCTGAGCCTGGGCGGGGCGAACCCCGGCGCCTTCAGCGTCAACCCCACGTCCAGCAGCGTCAGTCCGGGCACTGGCGTTACCCAGACCGTCATCTTCACCGGCGAGCTGTTGTCGCCCAAGCGGCTGGCCAACATCGCCATCTCACCCAATGTTGCGTTGTGCGGGCCCCTGCCGGCGGCGGTTCAACTGACCGGCAACTGACATCGGCTCACAAACAAAACCAGGTCGCCTTCCAGCAATCAGGCACCTCGGTCAAGACGCCCTGCATCGTCCACCCGCCGTCCGACGCGGCGAAGGTCAGAGAGGTGCGCCCATCGGCCGAAGGCATCGCTCCCGCCGTCAGGACGTCGGCGCGGGTCACCAGCGCGGATACGTCGATCGAGGCAACCTGCCCATTGAGCGTCAAGGTCGCCGCCCCCTTGTTGGGGCCCAGCGTCGGTGACCGGCCGTAGGGGAAATCGACCACCAGGGTCGCTGCGAGATCCGGCGCCGCGCTGACCGAGGCAAACACCGTCAGGTGCGGGCAGGAATGACTTCCAGGTCCTTCGGTGCCGACCCACACGTTCTTGAAGTCGATGTTCCCCAATGGGGTGGTGCCCCAGACCCGCCCACTGTTCTCGGCAGGAACAGGACACCAGGGCGGGGGCGTTCCAGCGTCCTGGGGGTGGACCTCGACGAACCCCGCGTCGGTGACGAAACCCGCGTCGCCTGTCTCGTCGCGCAAAAGGGTCCGCCCGCACCCCAGCAGCGCACAGGCGGCGATCGCCCCCCACCGGAGCCCCTTGACTGCCTCAGCTCCACAGAAAAGCTGCGCCATCGGGCGAACCTAGATCAAATCCAACCCGCCCACTTGCGCAGCGCCAGCTCTGAGCCGGTGAAGACGTCCTTGTCGATCGGACTGCCGCTGACCTGCACGAAGGGGTTCTTGTAGTCGCTGCTGGTCGGGCTCCAGTGCGCGTCCCACATCGGCGAGTGCGGAGCCATCTTGTGCGCTACGGCGATGTGGCTGGCCGAAGTGTAGATGAGGGGCCAGGTGCCCGTGACCTGATGAATCCGCGCCGCCGCCGCCTTCAACGTCTGCGGGGAATTCAGCGCGCTCGCTTCCCAATCGAGGGCCAACCGGGTGCCCGGCTTGAGCGGGCCGTGAATTCCCAGCGCCTTGAGGAAGTGGTCCGCCTGCGCCTTGCCGTTTCCCGGAGTGAGGAAGTGGTAGGCGAGGCGCATGTCGAACTTGCCCGGCGCGAGCTTGCGTCCCATCTGGGCCCAGCGGCTCTTGAACGTCGGGTCGGTGTAGCCGGTGCCCTCGGTCGCTTTAATCCCCATGAAGCGCGTGCTCTTCTGGTTGAGCACTTTGTTGAACGTCGCCTGGCTCTGGTAGTGCGAAGTGTCGTAGCCCTTCTGAAATTGCGCAGGCTTCACGTGCGGAAAACGACCCGCTCCTACGGTCGCCCGCGCCAGGGCGCTTCGGGTCTTCGCGTTCGCGACGCCCGTCGCCGGCAAGTGGTGCTTTCGCTGAAACGCGCGAACCGCCTTCTCTGTCGCTGCCGTGAACAGGGAGTCGACCTTTCCCGGCTTGCCACCCACCAGAGTCAGCTGACTCTCGAGCTTCTTGACCTGCGCTTGAAGCCCGCGCTGCAGCTTGACGCCGATCTTGTCGCCCTTGTCGGGGACGTGGGCGTCGGCCAGCCGGTACTTGTGGATCGCATTCATCGTCTTCGAGTCGAAGACTCCGTCCACTTTGCCGGTCGCGTAGCCCAGATGCGCAAGCTTCGATTCGATGGCGCGAATGTCTCGACCGCTTTGTCCCAGGCGCGCGGGGGTCTCGAAGCCGTTCTTCACGTACAGCTGCTGGGCCCGGATCGCAGCGAGTTCCTTGCCGTCGACCACGCCTGTGGCGGTCAGCTTCTTCGCCGTCTGCAGCTGCTTCACCGCCTCGAGGGTGGCTTGATCAAAGGTTCCACTGACCCTGCCCGAATAAGCGCCGATGCCGCGAAGCTCGCGCTGCAGGGCTTCGACCGCTGCGCCGGTATCGCCCAGGGCCAGAGTGTCTGCGCCTTTGATCGCCGCTGCCATTCGGCTCAGGTCAGCGCGGCTGGTTTTGAGATCGCTGGGGAGGACTCTGTGACGCAGCAGGACAGGCGGGGGCATGAAAGGCTCCTCGAAGTGAAAAGAGGAGTTATCGGCCGACTCGAGACGCCCGTTCACTGACACCCTCGAGCGACGCCCCTAAGCCCGCACGACCACGCCACTTCGACCCGCGACGATTTTCAAGGTGTGAACCGCGGGTGGCAACTGCACCACGCGGCCCGACTTCCAAATCCACACTGTTCAGGAATTTTGCGCTGATTTCCGGATGCTTTTCTTCGACGTCTTTTTCAGCGCATCGGCGGCGGGAAGCCCGGCCCGGGAGTGCCAGGAACCGGTTGAGGTGAAGACGGCGGCGGCCGACGACTGTTGCTCGGAGTGGGCGGCACCTCGACCACATCGCGGGTCGGCAGGGGCCGAGTGGGGACGGGCGGAAGGTCGACGGTGTACGGCACCTCCCGCAGGGGAGGGCGCTCGGAGCCGCGCTGTGGCTCCGCGTGCGGCCGCAACTCTTCGGGCCTCGGCGCGGGTTGCCGCTGACCGTTGAAGTCGTTGCGCCCGCCATACGCGTTGCCTTCCGGCTGAGCCATCGGCCGCGGGGGTTGATTCGGCGGGTTGCGGGTCTGTCCCTCGAAGCCGTTGTGCCCTCCGTTCGGATTGCCCGCGGGCGGAGGCGGAGGCGGTTGCTGGGCCGTGGGCTGACCGAAGCCCCCTCGGCCGCCATAGGAGTTCCCCGGGGCAGGTTGGGTCTGAACTGGCGCCGGCTCGAAGAACCCCCCCCGGCTCGGGGGAGGCGGGGGTGGAACATACGCATTGCCGGACGGAGGTGCCGGCAGTGCGCGCTCGGCGGGCGGCACAGACACACTGCCCGAGGGTGGAGCAGAATTTCGGGGAGGTGAATCAAAGAATCCTCCTCCCCCGTTTCGCGCTGGGGGGACGCCGCCCCCTACGGCCGGGGGCCCATACGCCGAGCCCGAGGGAGGCGCGGAGCCGGCCGGAGGTCCGTACGCCGAGCCTGAAGGAGGCGCGCCCGACGGAGGCCCATACGCCGAGCCCGAAGGAGGAGCGGCCGCCGGAGGTCCATAAGCGTGGCCCGAAGGCGGCCGAGCGTTGCCGCCGTTTCCCCACGCATTGCCGGAAGGGGGTTGGGGCTCGGGGTTGCCTCTGGGCAGAGTCACCGCCGTCGCTTCATGCTGACGGGGATTTCCGTAGTCGCGTGAGCGATAGCCCGGAGGCGAGTGGTACCGGCCGTGCGGAGGACGGTAGTCGGACGGCGGCACGTAGCCGTACGGAGGCGCGTAGGAGAACAGCCCCGAAGGCGGCTCGGGATAGGTGCCCGGCAGCCCCGTCGCGTCCCAGTACCGGTAGCCGTCGTAGTAGACGTAAACCTCGCGCCACTCGTCCCAGTAATACGTGTTGCCGCACGGCGAGTTGGGGTCGCAGCTGAGCGTCGAAGTTTCATAAACGTCGGGACGGACGTAATCGTAGCTGCGGACTGCGCAGCCACTGATTGCAAACACAGAAGCAACGGCGGTCATCAAAACAATCGGGCGCATGGGGTCGTCCTTTGCAACGGGCCTAAAAAGTTCAGACGCAAAAGCGGCTTCAAATGTTCAATCGTCCTCTCGACACGTCCGAAAATTGCAGGGCGTGACGGACCATTGCTCCCGCGATGTCCTGCCCGGTCGCCTTTTCCAGCCCCTCGAATCCGGGACTCGAGTTGAGCTCCATCACCTTGGGCCCATTATTCGCCTCGAGCATGTCCACGCCGCAAATGCCAAGGCCCACGGTCTGAGCGGCCTTGACCGCGACGGCCGCGTATTCGGCGGGAAGCTTGATCGGCTTGCCCTCGCCCCCCCGATGAATGTTGCTGCGAAATTCACCTTTGCGGGCCTTGCGTCGCATCGCTCCCACCACCGTATTGCCCACCACCAGCGCTCTGACATCGCGGCCCTTCGACTCGGCGATGAACTCCTGAATGAAGATTTCCTGGCCCAGTTCCCAGAAGGTCTCGAAGATGGTCGCCACTTCTTTCATCGTCGTGGCGATCATCACCCCGACTCCCTGAGTCCCCTGCAGCAGCTTGATGATCGCGGGAAGCCCCCCGACTTCGTCCACCAGTCGGTTGATGTTGCTGCCATCGCGGGCCATCACCGTGCGGGGAATGTCGATTCCGGCTCCCGAGAGCAACTGCAGACAGCGCAGCTTGTCGCGGCTGCGGGAAATCGAGGGTGCGTCATTGACGACCGGGATTCCCATTGTCGTGAGGTGTCCCACCACCGCGACTCCGTATTGGGTAATCGAGGCGCCGATTCGGGGCAGCACCACCCGCAATCCGGCGACCTCGACGTTCTGGTAGAGCATCCTCGGCTCAGGCCCCAGCACCATCGAACAGCGCAGGGTGTCCATCACCAGGGGGCGCTGTCCCTCGGCTTTGATGGCCGAGACCAGCCGGGAAGTCGAATACAGCTCCCTCTTTCGCGAAAGAATGCAAATCCGGCCAAGGGTCTGCGGAAGCGATTTCTTGCGGGAAGAGCCCGTCGACATGCGCGACAAGACTTAAGGCGAATCGCTATGGTCTGTCGCCGACTTCGAACATGTCCAATCTCCCCAAGGAAAACCCACAAGACGAGATCATGACCAGCCCGGGCGAGGCGACCTATCTCGACCCGTTCGAGGAGGCGCACATCACCGCGACTCACACGCTGGTGGTGGAAAACCGCACCACGCTGAAAGTCCGAAAGTGTCGGCTGACGGTCAGTGCCGGGCCAGA
Organism: Archangiaceae bacterium; assembly: GCA_043750125.1. Taxonomy (GTDB): domain Bacteria; phylum Myxococcota; class Myxococcia; order Myxococcales; family Myxococcaceae; genus JAGSPQ01. The sequence continues at coordinate 26,157 of JAYVCD010000363.1, forward strand.
CCAGACCAAAGAGCTCATCAGCGACAAAGAGCGGATTCGCATCGGCGCCCACTCGAGCAACGACCTGGTGCTGGCCGAAGATCGCACAGCCAGCCGCCACCACTTCGAGATTCAGTACACCGAACGCGGTTACCTGTTGGTGGACCTCAACTCGACCAACGGCACGTTCCTCGACGGTCGGCGAATCGAGCGGGCCTACCTCTCGCCCGGCTCACAGATGCGGGCGGGGAGCTCGACGCTGACGTTCTCTCCCATCGATGAAGAGGTCACGGTCGAGCCGGACCGCGATGGTCAGCTGGGGGGAATGGTCGGCCAGTCGGTGAAGATGCGGCAGATCTTCGGCCTCATCAAAAAGATCGCCCCGATGGACGTGTCGGTCGTCATTCAGGGTGAGACGGGCACGGGCAAAGAGCTGGTGGCCCGGGCGATTCACGAAAACTCCTCGCGCAAGAAGGGCCCGATGGTGGTCCTCGATTGCGGCGCGATTCCGCCCAACCTGATTGAGAGCGAGCTCTTCGGCCACGAGAAGGGAGCCTTCACCGGTGCGGTGAGCTCGCGGCCCGGTGCTTTCGAGCGCGCCAACGGCGGGACCATCTTCCTCGATGAGCTGGGCGAGCTGCGCCTGGACCTGCAGCCGAAGTTGTTGCGTGTCCTCGAGAACCGCGAAGTGCGGCGCGTGGGTGGCAACGAAGTGCTCGAGATTGACGTCCGGCTGATCGCCGCGACGAACCGGGACCTGGTCAAAGAGATTCAGGCCGGCAACTTCCGTGAAGACCTCTACTTCCGGTTGTCGGTCATCGGGATTCAGCTGCCTCCGCTGCGGCAGCGTCGCGACGACATTCCGCACATTCTTCGCAACGAGCTGGCCGACCCGGAAATCGTCGCCAAGCACGGACGAAAGCACTTCTCACCCGCGGCGCTCGCGGTGCTGATGGCCTACCCCTGGCCGGGCAACATTCGCGAGCTGATGAACGTGCTCAGCCACGTGCTGACCTTCACCGACGGCGACGAGATTGAAGTGTCGCATCTGCCCGCCCGTGTGCAGGGGCAGCAGAAAGAGCAGCCGCTTCCGTTCAATGAACACCTGAGCTTCAAGGACGCGAAGGAACAGTTGCTCGAGAGCTTCGAGCGCGAATACATCACCCAGGTCTTGCGCCGTTGCGACGGGAACATCAGCCGGGCAGCTCGAGAGAGTGGGCTGCACCGAAAGAGCATCGAGCGGCTGGTGAAGAAGTACACGCTCGACACCCGCTCGATGAAGGTGAAGTAGCAGTTACTTCTTCTGACCCTTCGTCTTGCAGTCGCTGATGCAGGGCTTTTGCGCTTCCGAACAGACTTTGACGCAGGCCATGGTCTTGGTCTTGTTTTCGGGCTTGGCGGCATCCTTCGGCTCCGAGCCCAGGCACGGCAACATGCAGGCGGACATCGCTTCGCCGCACTTGGTCAGACACTGTTGTTCCTCGGGCTGGGCCTGCGCGAAAGCGGCGAAACCAGACAACAGGGCAGTCAGGGCGAATAGGCGGATCATGCGGACCTCCGAGGGCGTGTTTCGGTCGACGGTTCACAGTCTACGACGATTCACCGGGCGCGCCTGGACTGCAGTCACCGCGCCGGGAAGCCATCGGGTATAGGAGCGTTAAAGGGAACCCCGTCATGAGTGAACCGAAGGACTACAAGTCGACCCTCAACCTGCCTCAGACGGATTTTCCGATGAAGGCGAACCTCGCCCAGCTCGAGCCGAAGATGCTCGAGCGGTGGGACGCCCAGGACATCTTCGGGCAGGTGGTGAAGAAGAACGCCGGCCGGCCGCTGTTCGTGCTGCACGACGGGCCTCCGTACGCCAACGGCCACCTGCATGCCGGGCACGCGCTGAACAAGGTCCTCAAAGACATCGTGGTGAAGTACCGCAACCTCGCCGGGCAGCAGGCGGACTATGTGCCGGGGTGGGATTGCCATGGGCTGCCCATCGAGCAGGCGACCGAGAAGCGGCTGCGCGAGAAGAAGATCGACAAGCGGACGATGTCGACCGACGACTTCCTCGCCCGGTGCCGCGAGTACGCGCTCGAGTTCATCGACATCCAGCGAACCGAGTTCAAGCGGATGGGCGTGCTGGGCCGTTGGGCCGAGCCGTACCAGACGCTGAGCTTCGACTACGAGGCCCAGGAAATTCGCGAGCTGGCGAAGTTCGCCGCGGGGGGCAGCCTCTACCGGAAGAAGAAGCCGGTCTACTGGTGCCTCACCGACGCCACCGCGTTGGCCGAGGCCGAGGTCGAGTATGCAGATCACACCTCGCCGAGCATCTACGTCGCCTTTGCGTCCCAGACGGACCTCGGCGGGAAGTGGAGCGCGCTCAAAGGGAAACAGGTCGCCTTCGCCATCTGGACCACCACCCCGTGGACGCTGCCGGCCAACCTGGCGATCAGCGTCCACCCCGAGTTCGAGTACGTCTTCTACCAATTGGGCGAGCGGGTGGTGTGCGTGGCCAAGGGGTTGTTGGCGAAGTTCTTGTCGGAAGTGGCGCCGTCCGAGCTGAAGGTGAAACAGGTCGCAGTGGGCCCGACGGCGTTTGACGCCGCGGCGTTCGAGCACCCCGAGCGGATTCTGGCGTACGCGACCGGAGAAGAGTTGGTGGGGCTGCAGTACGTGCACGTGCTGAATGGAAAGAGCTGCCCGGTGCTTCCGGGTGAGCACGTGACTCTGGATCAGGGCACGGGGCTGGTGCACACCGCTCCTGGGCATGGCCAGGAGGACTACGCCGTCGGGATCCTCGCCGGGCTCGACATCTACAACCCGGTTCGCAACGACGGAAAGTTCGATGACACCGTGGGCGAGCGGCTGCGCGGGCTGAAGGTTTTCGATGCAAACCCGGTGGTGATCGACTGGCTCGTCGAGGTGGGCGCGTTGCTCAACCCGAAGGGTCAGAGCCTGACCCACAGCTACCCGCACTGCTGGCGCTGTCACAACCCGGTCATCCTCCGGGCGACCCACCAGTGGTTCATCAACCTCGACCACAACGGACTGCGCCAGAAGGCGTTGGACCAGGTGGACAACGCGGTGACGTGGATCCCCAAGTGGGGCCGCGACCGGATTCGCGGGATGCTCGAAGGTCGCCCCGACTGGTGCATCAGCCGCCAGCGCACCTGGGGCGTGCCGATTGCGATCGCGATGTGTGAGAAGTGCGAAGAGCCGGTGATCGACGCAGGGATGATGAACAAGGTCGCCGACGCGGTAGAAAAAGAAGGCGCGGGCGTCTGGTATCGCACCCCGGTGACGGCGTTCTTGCCGACGGGCTATGGGTGCAAGGCGTGTGGCGGCAAAGAATTCCGGGCTGAAAAAGACATCCTCGATGTGTGGTTCGATTCGGCCTGCAGCTTTGCGGCGGTGGCGGCGAAACGGCCGAACATGAGAGTGCCGGTCGACCTTTATCTCGAGGGCAGCGATCAGCACCGGGGGTGGTTTCATTCGGCGCTGTTGGTGGGCGTGGGGACGATCGGCAAGGCCCCATACACCCAGTGTCTGACCCATGGCTTCGTCGTCGATGGCAATGGGAACAAGATGTCGAAGTCGACCGGCAACGTGGTGGCTCCGGACGAGATCATCAAGAAGTACGGGGCCGAGGTGATGCGGCTGTGGGTGGCGTCAAGCGACTACCGGGACGATGTGCGGTTGGGTCAGCCGATTTTGCTGAACCTCTCGGAAGGGTACCGGAAGATTCGCAACACGCTGCGGTACGCGCTCTCGAACCTGTTCGACTTCGAGCCGGCGAAGGACTCGGTGCCGCTGCTGCCGCTGGACGCGTGGGCGATCGCGCGGCACGACGCGCTGATCGCGAAGGTGCGCGCGGCGTACGAGTCGTACGAGTTCCACGTCGTCTACCATGCGGTGGTCGACTTCTGCGCGACCGACCTGTCGGCGCTGTATTTCGACATTCAAAAAGACCCGCTGTACACCTCGAAGAAGAGCGGGCCGAAGCGGCGCAGCGCGCAGACCGCGCTCTACAAGATCGTCAAAGAGCTGCTGGTGGTGCTCGCGCCGATCATGAGCTTCACCTGCGAGGAAGCCTGGGAGTTCTTGCCCGGAACCAAGGTGGGCTCGGTCTTCTTGAGCGACTTCCCGAGCCCCGGTGCGGCGCCCGATGGGGCGATGGTGGAGCGCTATGAGAAGCTGTTCGCGGTGCGGGCGCTGGTGATGCCGCTGCTCGAGGCCGCGCGGCGCGACAAGGTGATCGGCAAGTCGGAGGAAGCGCAGGTGGCGCTGAGCGCGACCGGACCGCTGAAGGACTTCTTGATCGCCCACCGCGCTGAGCTGCCGGGGCTGCTGAAGGTGAGCCAAATCGAGCTGCCGGCGACGGCTTCGGCCCGGGCGGTGGCGGTGTCGGCCGAGCTGCAGGCCGAGGTTTTGCCGGCGACCGGAAACCGCTGCCCGCGGTGCTGGACGTATGCGGCCGAGGTCGGGGCGCAAGAGCTGTGCAACCGCTGTGTGGAGGCGAGCTCGTGATTGATCACCTGACGCTGACCGTTCGCAATCGAAAGAAGAGCCGAGACTTCTATCTGAAGGTGCTCAAGCCGCTGGGGTACGGGGTGAAGATGGACTCCCTGAACTTCACCGGCTTCGGGGACAAGGTGAAGCCGTACTTCTCGGAAGGCGGGAGCGAAGGACGCCGGTGCTCCGGGAGTGCGCGCCGAGTACCACGCGAGCTACTACGGGGCGTTCGTCATTGACCCCGACGGGAATCCAATCGAAGCGGTGTGTCACAGGGGTGGGAAGAAGCGCTAAGCCCTTTTCTCTCGACGCTGCAGACCCGCGCCGCTACACACCCGGCGGTGCAACGTAAGTACGTCATCCTGATCGCGCTGACCCTGGGCGTGGTGGTGGCGGATCAGGTGACGAAGTACCTGACCTTGAGAGATTTGACGACGGCGTTCGAGGGCGCGGCCAGCCCGATGGGCGTGTTCATCTCGAAGGCGCCGGACCCGGGGTTCGACGGGTACCATTTTCGCAGCAAGCAGGCCTACGTTCTGTCCGAGAACTTCTTCCGGCTGCGCTACGCCGAGAACCCGGGCGCAGCGTTTGGCCTTTTCCGCAGCCTTCCGGAAGCCGCGCGGGGACCGCTGTTCCACCTGGTGAGCATTGGAGCGGTGCTGCTGATCACCTTCTATTTTTCGAAGCTGTCCGGCTCGAAGCGCGAAGAACGGTGGGCGTTGGTCGGGTTGCCGTTGGTGCTGGGAGGTGCGGTGGGCAACTACATCGACCGACTGTCGCGGGGGTTCGTGATCGACTTCCTCGAGGCGCACTGGTTCGACAAGGCGGCCTGGCCGAGCTTCAACGTGGCGGACATGGCGATTTGCGTGGGCGTCGGGATGCTGGTGGTGGATTCGTTCGTTCGAAAGGAAAAGAAAAAGCCGGCCTGAAGGAGCCTCCATGCTGCCCGTCATCTACAAGTTTCTGCTCAACACCGATTTCTCGAGGACGATGATCTACCTCGTCGCGCTCGGGCTGGTGGTCTACGCGGCCGTCAGTGGGTGGAGGGGGGCGGCGGGGCCGGTGGATCCGAAGACGGGAAAGCTGAGCGAGCCCTCGGTCGATGATCGACGGCGCCGGGCGGTGACTTTCGGGTTGCTCGGAGTGGGCCTGGCGGGGTTGGGCCTGTACTACGCGCTGCCCGAGGTGCCCTTTCTGGGGAGGGGGAAGGGCGAAGGAATTCCGATTCACACCTACGGGGTGTTGGTGGGCAGCGGCTTCATCTTCGCGGTGACCGCGGCGGGGTGGCTGGCGATGCGCGAGTGGCCGGGCGCAGAAGGCCTGAAGAAACGGGACCAGATTTTCGACCTCGCCTTCTACGTGTTCATCGGAGCGATGGTCGGCTCGCGGGTCTTGTTCATCATCGTCAACTGGAAGGACTACGCGTCGGACCCTTCGAAAATATTTTCGTTGAGCGGAGGGCTGGTCTTCTACGGCGGGCTGATCGGCGCCGCGCTGACTGCGTATTGGTACGCGCGGAAAAACGAGATCGACTTCCTGCGGCTGTCGGACGTTGCGATGCCCACGGTGTCGCTGGGGCATGCGCTGGGTCGTCAGGGCTGCTTCTCGGCGGGCTGCTGCTGGGGCGATGTGGCGAAGGAGACTTCGAAGGTCGCGGTCCACTTTCCGGGGCCGTTGGCGAAGAACCTGTTTGGGACCATTGGCGGGACTCCGTCGCTGGCGTGGCAATCGCAATCGACGGACACCCGATGGGTGGTCGAAGCGACGGGCCAGATTACCCACCAGGCGGTGCCGGGTGCGGTGCAGATTTCCGACTGGGTGACCCAGCACGGGCACACGCTGCCGCTGCACCCGACCCAGCTGTACGAGTCGATCGGTGAGCTGACGCTGTTCGTGTTCCTGCTCACGATGCGCAGGTACCGCCGGTTTCACGGCCAGATTCTGGGGATGTGGCTGATGGGCTACGCGTTGCTGCGGACCTCGGTCGAGCTGTTCCGCGGCGACGTAGAGCGAGGGACGCTCAACGGGTTGCTCAACTACCTGGGCCTCAACAGCGTGGCGGCCGGAATTCCACTCGAGGCCTGGTACAACATTTCGGTTTCCCAGTTCATCTCGTTCTGCATGTTCTCGTTGGGCGTATCGATTTTGATGACCAAGGGGCGGGCGCTGCGGGCTCAGCCGACGGTCGATCTGAACGCGCTCGCGCTCAGCTAAGCTCTCGGCCTCCCATGGCTGACCCGGACCAAAGAAAGAAGCTGGGCGACGCCTCTGAAGTCGAGGCCGCGTGCTCGGAAGTCGAAGCAGAGATTGCGGCACTGCGCGCGAAGTACGAGCAGTACTTCATGGGGGTCGAGCGAAAGCCGCCCAATGTCGAGCACACGGCGCTGAAGAAGAAGGTCGCCGGTCTTCGCAATACGTTCGTCCGTCAATTCTCGGCGAAGTTCCGGGTCGAAGCGGTCACGTCGAAGATGCTGACCTACGAGCGGCTGTGGACCCGGACGCTGCAGGAGATTGAAGCGGGCACGTATCGGCGGGATCTCTTCAAGCTCAAGCTGCGGACCAAGGATCGCGCGCCACCGCCACCGCCTGCGGTGAAGGTCGAGAAAAAGGCCGAGCCAGAAAAAGTTCTGAAGAACGACAAGGCGCCGTTGGAAAAGGTCGAGAAGAAGCCGGCGTTGCCGGGGGTGGCTCCGGCGGTGGCGGCCGCGTCGAAGGGTGGACCTCAGGCCCCTCCCGCGGCGGTCGCAGGGCACCTGTCGGACCAGAAGGTCAAGGCGATCTTCGATGCCTACGTGATGGCGAAGCGGCGCTGCAACGAAGATGTCTCGAAGCTGTCGTTGGACGGGTTGTCGCAAAGCCTGCGCAGGCAGGTCCCCGAGCTGATGAAGGCGCACAACGCGAAGAGCGTCGAGTTCAAGATTGTGATCAAAGACGGAAAGGCGATTCTTCGGGCGCTGCCTAAGGACACCTGAGCTGCGATGTCTCGGCCGCGGTGGGTCCTGGTGGGGACTTTCCTCGCGCTGATCGCGGTGGTGCTGGCGCCGCGTTCGAAGGCCGAAGGGCCATTTGTCCCGGCCTCGCCCGATGAAGTGGTCGAGAAGGTCCCGGCGTTGGGCGAGGGGCGAAAAGTGCGCGCGGCGGCTCGGGCAGCGCTTGCAGACAAGCCGGGCGATGTGGACTCGGCGGTGAAGTTGGCGCGCGGGTACCTGGAAGCCGCGACGGCCGAAGGGAACGACGTGCGGCTGATTGGCAGAGCGCAGGCTGTGCTTGCTCCGTGGTGGAGCGAGCCCCAAGCGCCGGCCGCGGTGCGCTTGCTGCGCGCGACCATCAAGCAGAGCCTTCACGATTTTCCCGGGGCGCGGGTCGATCTCGATGCGCTGGTGGCGGCCGACCCCGAAGACATTCAGGCATGGCTGACCCGCGCGACGGTGGCCCAGGTGGTGGGCGACTATCCCGAGGCGCAGAAGAGCTGCGCGGCCCTTCGCGGTCGGGCGCCGATGCTGGTGGAAGCCGTGTGCAGCGCGCCCCTGCAGGGGCTGCAAGGGGACGCAGCCGCGGCGGCGTCGTCGATTGAGGCAGCGCTCGTTGCGCCCGCCGAGCCTGCGATGAAGGGCTGGGCGTTGTCGGTCGAAGGAGAGCTTTGGTGGTGGGCTGGGGAGCTGCCGGCGGCCGAGGCGAAGTTTGCTGCCGCGCTGCAGCTCAACCCCCGGGACGATTACACCCGAGGGGCGTGGGCGGATCTGCTGCTGGATCAAGACCGTGCGGCAGAAGCAGCGAAGCTGTTGGTGGGGCACGAGAGCAACGACGGGTTGGTGTTGCGGCTTTGCCTCGCGCAAAAGGCAGGGAAGCTCGAGGAAGCCGCGTGCGCGCTGTTGCGGGAGCGGGTCGCGGCGAGCCGGCAGCGGGGCGACACCGTGCACCGGCGAGAAGAGTCGCGGTACGCGCTGCAGGTCGAAGGGGACGCGACGAAAGCGCTCGAGCTCGCCGAGGCAAACTTCACCGTGCAGCGCGAGCCGGCCGACGTGCGGGTGTTGCTCGAGGCTGCGCTTGCGGCGGGACGCCCGGCGGCGGCACAACCGGCGCTCGATTGGATGAAGCACACCGGGTTTCAATGGCCGCCGGCGCGCGCGCTGGTGAAGAAGCTCGAGGCGCTGCGGTGAGCGCGCCAGGGTGGGCGGTGTTCGGGATCTTGCTGGCGAGCCAGGCGTGGGCGCACAAGGCCAGCGACAGCTACCTGACGTTGACCCCGCGCGGTTCCGAGGTGTCGGCGCGGTGGGACATCGCGCTCAAGGATCTCGATGGCGAGCTGGATCTCGACGCCGACGGCGATGGACAGATTCGTTGGCGCGAGGTGCTGGAGCGACAGTCGGGGCTGGTGGAGTACGCGCTGAGTCACTTGCAGCTGAGCCAGGCGGGAGCCCCGTGCACGCCCCGCTCGCCGTCGTTGCGTTTGACCCGCCACTCGGACGGGGTCTACGCGGTGCTCGATTTTTTGATTGCCTGTGCCTTCGAAGTCAAAGAGGTGACCCTCGACTACGGGCTGCTGTTCGAGGTCGACGCTCAGCACCGGGGGTTGGTGAGGCTGGCGGGGGCGGGGGATAGCTGGGTGGCTTTTTCGGCGGCGGAGCGAAGTCGACGGCTGACGTTCGCAGAAGTCTCGCGCGCGCAGCAGCTGTGGGAGTCCTTCACGTCCGGGGTTCACCACATTGCGATCGGTTCGGATCACCTCGCGTTCTTGTTCGCGCTGCTGCTTCCTTCGGTGCTGCGTCGGCGCAGCGGACAGTGGGAATCGGTCGAGCGGTTGCGGCCGGCGCTGCTCGAGGTGCTGAAGGTCGTCTCGAGCTTCACAGTCGCGCACTCGATTACCCTCGGGTTGGGGGCGTTCGATGTGGTCCGGCCCGAGCCGAAGTGGGTGGAGGTGGCGATTGCTGCCTCGGTCGGGCTGGCGGCGCTCAACAACTTGTGGGTGCTGCTGCCTGAAGGCCGCTGGAGCCTGGCTTTCGGGCTGGGCTTGCTGCACGGGTTTGGGTTCGTCAATGCGATGCAGGATCTGGGAGCGGGAGCCGGGGGAATCTGGGCCTCGGTCCTGGGCTTCAACCTCGGGGTGGAAGCGGGGCAGGCGGTGATCGTGATGCTGTTCGTGCCTCTCGCGTTCGCGCTGCGAAACACCCGGGTCTACCGACTGGGCCTGTTCCAGTCGGGGTCGGTGGGAATTTTATGCGTCGCGGTCTGGTGGTTGGGCCAGAGGATTTAGCGGGTGACTTTGCAGCGCAGGGCGCTCCAGACGGCGTCGATGGCGACGATGGACACCCCTTCGAGCCCGACGGTGGCGGCGGTCACCCGGACGATGTCCCGGTTCAAGTCTGTGCCGAGCGCCTTGGCCTTCGGGTAACAAAGCCAGAGGATTCCCTTGTCGGTCAGCGACGCCTTGAACCGTCGCAGGTCCTTTTCCAGATGCACCTTCAGGGTGAAGAACGCCTGGATGAGGTCGAGGTCCTTCTCGAGGCGATGGGCGCGGCTGATCTGGGTGTTCTTCTTCAGCTCGACCTCGAACGCGGTGGGCGCTCCCAGCACGGCTACCCGCATTCCCGATTGGTAGCGCAACTTCTTCAGGGTCGCGGAAATCACGACTTGGACCTCGGGAAGGAATTGCCGTTCGGGTCCTTGAAGATGGCCGAGGTGCCCCACTCTTCTTTCTTCGGCGGCGCCTGGTCCGGGGCTGAGGGCAGTCGTTCAGCGCAGCAGCTGCAGCCTCCCCGAGGGCGTGCAGGATGAGCTCGGCGGTGACGCGGTCAGGATCTGATGAGCGCCGAGCTGATACCCGGCCGGCCGCTGCGAGCACGCCATCGGCAACTACCGGACGATGATGACGATGGGTGCCGGGTCACGGAACAGTGAAGACGAGATCGTCGAAGCCGACTCCGTAGGGGTCAGTGACCGAGACGATCTCGAGGCGCGTCACCCCGACCTTGTTCGAGAGATCGACCGGCAATGGTTGAGTGAAGGAGCCAGCGCCGGTGATCGGCTGGGTGGTCATGAGGCCTCTTGCGGTCACCTTGAGCGTCGCTGCGGAGCCCGAAGTATCAACTCCGATCATTCGGAAGTGGACCCCGTTGACCGGTTGCCCGAAGTCGATCGTGAGATCACCGACGCAGTTCGCGACACAAACAAAATTCGGGGTGGAGTGTTGGGTGTCAGTCCGCCACTGCTTGGCGAGGACCTGCCCGCTGCCAGAGAATGTGACCCGCGGCGCATACTGAGTGCCGACAACGGTAGCCTGAGGCAGCTCGTCGAAGTTGATCGTCACGACGGTTCCGGCATCGGTCGCTCCTCCACCGACGCCTGAGCCGCCGACGGTCCCGGAGCTACACGCAACGAAAAAGACGATCATCGTGAGCCAGGCTGCGCGAACGGTGATGCCCGCATGACACTCCGAGTGGACGAACTGTGCACGGTATCCTTCGGTGGTCTGAGTCGCTGCTTCGGCGATGCCCGACATGAAGAGGCAGCGGAATTACCGCGAGGGCCAGGCTCAGCGCAGCAGCTGCCGCAGCTCGAGGGCCTGGGGCGAATCGGCGAACGCATTGGCAGCCAGCTCGAGCACGCGCTGTCTTTCCGGCCCGCGCTTTTCTTCATCGAGGGCGCGGGCGAGGTCCAGCACTCCGGCGAGCCCGTTGCTGTCGCTGGTGAGAAAGGTGAACCGGTACGCGCTGCCGGGGGCGGTGCCATCGGCGGCTTGAATTCGGACCAACCGCCTTCCAGCCGAGGCCGAGAGCACGACCAGCTCGGGAACTTTTTCGACGGTGAGAGCTCTGGGCGGCGCGATTGCCCTCGCCACGGGGGTCGTGGCCGAGCCCTTCCTCGCAATCCACGTCTCGAGCGCGATGCCGTCGATCACCCACAGCTTGCCCTGCGGCGGAGGCACGACCAACACGGCGACTTTCTCGTTTTCACTGGCGACGCCGACCCTGAAATAGTCGACGGCCGACAACGGAACAGTCGCGCGGTCCGGGTAGTCGACGGATGCGCCGGTGAAGCCCGTCAGGCTGCGGGTCAAGGGGCAATCCTGGGGGGTGGCCAGCGAGTCGTTGGGTTCTTCTTCGAACGGCCCGCCGGTCATCGGTTCGACCCGCAGCGTGTAGGGGACCAACGACTTCTCGCGCGGCGGACGATTCGGCTCATCGAAGAATGGGCCTTCTTCCACCCGCAGATACAAAGGGCCCGGGCGCAGCTTGACTGCGTCGACCCGCTCTCCGCCTCCCGCGCCTACGTCGTCGATCATCACCACCGGGTCCAGATGGTTGGCGGCGTTGGGCTGAAGCAGCTCGATGATCAGGTTCAGGTCGGGCACTCCGCTCAAGGTGACTCGGGTGGGGCCGCCAGGAACGTCGACCACGTAGAGATCGCGATCGTTCTTCTGACCTTCTGCGACGGCGTTGATCGCCCCTTTCACGTCGGTGCCCAGCGCGATGTGAGTGGCGACGTTGGGCTCGTTGTTCGGCTCAATCTCGACGCCGCCATCGCCGGCCGGTCTCTGGGTCGACTGGAACCAGGTCCAGGCGCCAAACGCGAACGCCACCATCAACAGGCTCGCTGCGAGCGGGGCCAGCCAGCGCTGGGCCTTGAGGTTGCGCTCGAAGTGGTCGAAGTCGGAGCGGTTGGCCATCTTCAGCGCCATCTCTTCGGGCAACGGGGTGAAGTCGTTGGGAAGCGAGCCCATCTCGCGACGAACTTTCTCGAGCGCGACTCGCATCTGCTCGGCATTGGCGAAGCGCTGGTCTGGATCTTTGCAGAGCGACTTGCGCAACACCGCCTCGAAGCCACTGCTCACCGGCTTGTCCGGAGTGATGTCGGTCACCCGGGGAGCGACGGTGGTCATGTGCATCGTCACCACTTCCATCGGCGAGCGCCCGACGAAGACGCAGCGGCCGGTGACCAACTCGAACAGCACCGCGCCCAGCGAGTACAGGTCGGTGCGGGCGTCGAGGGCCT
>JAYVCD010000364.1:0-11911 GCA_043750125.1 Archangiaceae bacterium
TGCCCACAACCGGCCGATGTTTCGCAGCCAGGACTGGGCCCACTACCAGGCTGTGAACAAGCGGTTCGCCGACGCGGTGTGCTCGGAGGTCGACTCGGCGGATCCGATCGTCCTCGTACAGGACTACCACTTCGCGCTCGCGCCCCGGCTGATCCGCCAGCGGCTGCCCCGCGCGACGGTGATCTCGTTCTGGCACATCCCCTGGCCCAACGCCGAGCGCTTCGGAATCTGCCCGTGGCGCGACGAGCTGCTCGAGGGGCTGCTCGGCAGCAGCATCGTCGGCTTCCATACCCAGGCCGACTGCAACAACTTCATCGACGGCATCGACCGGTTCATGGAAGCCCGAATCGACCGGGAACAGAACGCCGTCGTCCACCTCAAGCGCAGGACGCTGGTCCGCCCGTACCCCATTTCGATCGACTGGCCCAACCAGTGGGCCTCCCGCACTCCTCCGGCCGCCGAGTGTCGCGCACAGGTGTTCGCAGACTTGAAGTTGGCTCCCGACGCCTTGCTTGGAGTCGGCGTCGATCGCCTCGACTACACCAAAGGGGTCGAAGAACGGCTGCTGGCGGTCGAGCAGTTGATCGAGCGCCACCCCGAGTACCAGGGGCGGTTCAGCTTCGTGCAGCTCGCCGCTCCAAGCCGCACGGAAATCGAGCGCTACCAGCTGCTCAACGAGTCGATCGAGAAGGTGGCGGCGCGGATCAATGGGCGGTTCGGCCACGGGGACTATCGGCCGATCATCCTCTTGCGCGCCCACCACGAGCCGCCGACGGTCTTCAAGTATTACCGGGCCGCCGACCTTTGCTACGTCAGCAGTCTCCACGACGGAATGAACCTGGTCGCGAAGGAGTTTGTCGCCGCGCGGGACGATGAGCGAGGAGTGTTGGTGCTCAGTCAGTTCACCGGCGCCGCGCGCGAGCTGACCGAAGCCTTGATCGTCAACCCCTACGACCTCGACGAAGCCAGCGCCGCAATGGCGACGGCGCTGAACATGTCCCAGGACGAACAACAAGACCGGATGTCGGCGATGCGCGCCTTCGTCGCCGAGTTCAACATCTACCGCTGGGCGGGCCGGATGCTCGTGGACGCCGCCCGACTGCGTCGGCGCGAAAGGCTGACCGGACGCTTGAGCGAGCACGGCCTGGGAGGCAACAACGTTTGAAGCACATTCTTGCGAGGGCCAATCGGGACCTGCTGGCCCGTTTCGCCCAGTCCCGGGTGCTGCTCGGCTTCGACTTCGACGGGACCCTGGCTCCGATCGTCACTGATCCCGGGAAGGCGGGGTTGCGGGCGAAGACCAAGCGGCTGCTGGCGAAGGTGTGCACCGTGTATCCCTGCGTGGTGATTTCTGGGCGGGCTCAGGCCGACGTCATGGCGCGAATGCATGGGGTACGGATCCTGGAAGTGGTCGGAAACCACGGCAGCGAGCCCTGGGCTTCGACCGATTCGTTGCTGGCCGACGTAGCGCGATGGCAACCGATCTTGAAGAAGTCGCTGGCCCACCTGCAGGGAGTGAAGATCGAGAACAAGCGCCTCTCGGTCGCGGTGCACTACCGACAGTCGCGCGCGAAGAAGAAGGTTAAAGCGGCGATCGCGAAGGCCGCGCGTGGGTTGGGAAAGGTCCGACTGATTGGCGGGAAGCAGGTGGTGAACATCTTGCCCGAGGGAGCTCCGCACAAGGGCACCGCGCTCGAGCGGGCGCGCACGACTCACGGCTGCGATACGGCGATCTTCGTCGGCGATGATGAAACCGATGAAGATGTCTTCACCCTGGGTCAGCCCCAGAAGCTCGTCACGGTTCGGGTCGGCCGCAAAGCCAGCTCGGCCGCCGCGTTCTGCCTGTCGGACCAGGCCGAAATTGACGACCTGCTTCGAGAGCTGCTCAGACTCAGGCGCACCCGGGCCCAGGCCTGAGGCCTGAAAGTCAGGCGGCGGTCACCACCGCGGGGGCTGCCGGACGCGAGTCAGCACTTCCCACTCGCGCCTTCAGCCGCTCGCGAAAGTCTTCGAACGGGAACAGGTCGACCTCGGCCGAGCTCATGCTCCCTTTTTCCGAATATTCGAACGGGTCGTCGATGTCGCGAATCAGGCGAATCATGTAGACGAAAATCAGGGTGACGAACGGAACGAGAATCAGCTCGGCGAGGAAGCTCTTGAACTTCGCGAGCATCAACAGCGCGAGGACCAGCGCCGCCAGCGTCTCGAGCAAGGCGTAGCCGGCCGGAAGAAACCCCGTCCGCGAGATGACCTGAATTCGGGTGCAGGTGTTGCGAAGTTTCTTGAGCTCACCCAGGCCGTAGCTGGCCTGGAAGGCAAGGCCCTCGCGCTCGAGTCGCGCTATGACCGTGGCCAGCTGGCTCAGCTCGGTGCACATCAGGGCGTAGGTCGTCTTGCGCAACAGCCAATCGCGAATGGCCTCGGTCGCTTTCAAGACCGAGCCCTTCATCCCCAGGGCCGAAAGCTGGGGCTTGGACACCGCCACCTGGTCGAGCAGGTCTTCAATCGCCTCGAGGTTGCCCGCCAGCTCTCCGGGCAGCTTTTCGCTCTCTTTGTAGTCGGCCATCGTGCCGGCGAGCATGAAGCCGATCAGGAAGATTCCGCCGGTGAGCACCAGGCCTACGTCTGAGAACTCGATCACCCCTTCGAATTTCAAGCCGTGCTCGAGAATCAATTTGAGCCCCAGCGCCGCGAAGACCATCGGCAGCGTCGTCACCATCAATTTCCATTTCATCCACATCGCAAATCCCCTTCGACCTGGAAGCTCACCCGAGGTTTAGAGCAGGTTAACTCTCGATTTCGAAGTCTTTGGGTCCTTGCTGCGCGTGGTGCTTCAGGTACGCGCCGAAGCCCGCCCGGGAATCGAGCTTGAATTGCGGCAGCCGCGCCAGGGCTTCTTGCGCGAAGTGGTACTGCTCGATCACCAGCGAGGCGCGCTGAGCTCCCTCGGGCAGTTGTTGAACCGGCAAGACCTCGTGGGCCAGGTCCCCTCGAAAGTGGAGCAGGCCCCCTTCGTCCGGTCGAATGACGGCTTTGACCCGCCGCTCGCGCGAGATTTTCAGCTCTCCCCCGGCGGCTTGAGGCAGTCGCAGGTAGAGCACCGTCACCGCTTCGGGAGTCGTTCCCGGAACACCCGCCTCTCGAGCCAGGGTGGTGTCGATGTGGCGGCCGATGGTTCCGCCTTCGCCCACCAGCAACAAATTCAGGTACCAGGCGTTGGGCACCGCCACGGCTCGCTTTCGAAACCGTCCCCATCGGGACTGAAGTGCCCGCATCGCCGGCTCGCCCAGCACCCGCGCGAAGTAACCTTTGAGGGGCGGGAAGCGTTGCTCGATCTGTTCGCGCCCGGCCGCTTGAAAGGTCATCGCGAACCCGTGGCTGCGTTCGAATGGCCCGCTCAACGTGCTGTGTGCGATGAAAGGCGAGCCGAGCAAAGCCCCTTGAATCAGCGCAAAACTTTCTGGGGGGAGACCGTGGCGAATGTAGGCGAATTCGGGCATTTTCGGAAAACTTGCCGGTATAGGACGGTGCTTCACACTTGTAGCGCATGCAACCCACCATCGATCGTGATCCGCGCGTCCGTTTCAAGCACCCCGTCCGGGTGGTCCCGATTGGAGGGCCGCCCCGGGCGTATCGGGTCCTCGCGAGCAATCTGTCGAAAGAAGGAATGTTCCTGCGGATGCCGACTCCGTTCGACGCCGGGACGAAGGTCGCGCTGTCGCTCGAGGCGGGAGGACGGGTGCTGCCGTTCGCCCAGGCCGAAGTGGTGTGGAAAGACCTGGAAGAGAGCAAAGCCCCCGGTCGCGGAGCCGGTTTTGCCGTTCGCTTCACCGGCTTTCTTCACCCCCGCGCCCATGAGCTCGTCGACTACCTCGTCGCGAACCTCGAGACTGGAAAGCCGCTGCGGCCTCCCGAACCGGTCTCACCCGGGCGAAAACGGCGGATCTGGATCGCCGCCGGCCTGGCTGCCGTGGTGCTCGGCGCAGGGGTGGTCGCGCGCGCGGTTCTGACCGGCGGGGACGAAACTCCGACCCCCGCGATCGTCGTGGCCGTGCCCCAGGCGGCTCCGCTCGTCGTCGAGGACAAGCTTGCCGCCCCGCCTCTGCTCGAGGCTCCCGAAGTCCTCGCCAGTCCGGTGCTCGCAGCGATCGTCGACGTGAAGCCTGAATCAGCGCCCAAAGTGGAAGTTCAATCCTGGAAAATTCCCTCGGGTTCGATTCGAGCGATGACCGCGAGTCTTCAAGGACCTCAACTCGAGTTGGTCTTGACGCTGGCGCCAGGCGCTTCGGTCACCCGCGCTTTTGCGCTGGGCCATCCGGACCGGGTGGCTTTTGACGTCCGCGGCGCGGTTCCGAAATTGAGCTACGCCCTCGCGGGCACAGGGGTCGTTTCAAAAGTGCGCGTCGGGAAACTCCCCCACGGCACCCGCATCGTCATCGACTTGTCCCGCCCCCCCGGTAGGGCAGTCGTCGTCTCGGGAACCACCGTCTTGGTCCCTCTCCGGTAGTGGACCGGGTGCTCCCGGCACCCCGTGCTCCCGGCACCCCGCGGGTCCACGGATCCACCGGTGCGATGGCCAGTGCGTAAGGTTCGCGCCCCGTCGCCGTGCAACTGTCGCTCCCCACACTCCTCTGGCTGATCCTCGTCGCGTTCGTCGCGGGAATCGTCGACGCGATCGCAGGCGGGGGAGGGCTGATCACCGTTCCGGCGCTGCTCGCGGCCGGCCTTGATCCACACTTCGCGCTCGGCACCAACAAAGGCCAGGCGATCTTCGGTTCGTTCGCCTCGGTCTTCCGCTTCGCCCGTGCGGGCTTCGTCAATCCCACGCGGGCGAAGGTCACCTTTCCCCTCGGCGCGCTGGGAGCACTCGCGGGAGCCGCGCTGCTGTTGGTGCTCGACCGCAACGTCCTCAAGCCGCTGATCCTCGGATTGCTGGTCGCAGCCGGCGCCTTCGTGGCGATCAAGCGACCGGGCAACACCCCGTCCGGGCCGGTTCCTTCCAGGCCGTTGTTGATCGCCGGGCTGATCGCGGTGTCGATCGGCGCCTACGACGGATTCTTCGGACCGGGGACCGGGACCTTCTTGATCATCGCGTTCGTTTCGCTGCTTCGCGAGTCCCTTCCCAATGCGACCGGGGACGCGAAGGTGGTGAACTTCGCTTCCGGCCTCGCCACCGTCATCTTGATGGGCATCGCCGGAAAGGTCGTCTGGGCCATCGCCATCCCGATGGCCGCAGGTCAGTTCCTCGGAGGCCTGGTCGGTGCGTCGATCGCAATCAAGGGGGGCGCGCCCATCATCCGAGGTGTGGTGCTGTCGGTGGTGGCCGGTCTGGTGGCAAAGCTGGCGTTCGACCTGTTAACTCAAGGACCATGAGCGTCACGATCACCTACTGCAGCGCCTGAGGGTATTTGGCCAAGGCTGCCCGTGCGGCGGCCGCATTGAAAGACGAACTCGGCGTGGAAGCCGAGTTGATCGTCGGACATTCGGGAATCTTCGAAGTGGCTGTGGACGGAAGCGTCGTCGTGGCCAAGACCCGGGCCGGGTTTCCGACGCCGGAGCAGGTGGTCGAATCGGTGGCGAAAGTCCTTCCCCGGACATGACAGTCATCGCGCGCCCACCGCTGGGCTTTCGGGGGCGCTTGCGTCGACGACTGGGCGCCGCAGTGACCGATGGCTTCTTTCGCGGTGCGGCGGGCTCGGCCCGGTTGCTGCCGATTTCCCAACCCTGGGTCCATGGAGTGGAAGTCGAGCGCGACGTCAAATACCGCGATTCGCATCTGGCCGAGCACACGCTCGACCTTTACCGGCCCCGCCAACGCAGCGGACCATTGCCGGTGGTGCTCTACATCCACGGCGGCGGCTTTCGCGTTTTGTCCAAAGACACCCACTGGGTCTTCGGGCTGGTGTTCGCGCGGCGCGGTTACCTGGTCGCGAGCATCAACTACCGACTGGCGCCGGGGCACGTCTTCCCAGCCGCAATCGAAGATGCGTGCAGCGCCTGGCTTTGGCTCTTGAAGAACGTCGCCCGGCTCGGCGGCGACCCGTCTCGAATCTTCATCGCGGGCGAGTCTGCCGGCGCCAACCTCTCGGCCGCCCTCACGCTGGCGACGACCTACCGGCGCCACGAGCCCTTCGCCCGCGAAGTGTTCGATGCCGGCGTGGTCCCTCGCGCGGTCGTGCCGGCCTGTGGCCTGTTCCAGGTCAGCAACCCCGAGCGCTTCAATCTCACCCCCAACAGCTTCTTGTGGGACCGGATCGCCGAGGTCACCGACGCCTACCTCCACGGAGCGTCCTTCGATCACGAGCACGGGCTCGACCTCGCGGATCCGGTCGTCGCCTTCGAGCGGGGAGTAAAACCCGATCGGCCTTTGCCGCCTTTCTTCCTCCCTGCGGGAGGGTGGGACGTAATCAAGGGCGACTCGACCCGATTGGCCGACGCGCTCAAAGCCCTGGGTGGAACCGCCGAAGCCCGCCTCTACCCGCGCGGCCCTCACGCGTTTCACGCCTTGGTCTTCACTCCCAGTGCGCTGCGGTGTTGGCGCGACACGTTCGAGTTTCTCGAAAACCTGTAGCACTCTGCGCTTCGCAATCGTTGCGAAGCGTGAGTGCTTTCGGGTCGCGGTGCGCTTTTCGCGTTCATCGCAATTGCATGAAATGTCTCCCTCGTAGATGGGGCAGGAAAGCTGCCATTGTTCAAACCATGCATGTCGTTCGGGTCGCGTTGTGTGCGTGGCTGGCTGTCGTTGTGTGCAGTACTGCAGCCACACAAACCGCACGGGAAGTGCCCGGTTTTGAGCTCGAGCATCTGACTTTCAATCCGTCTGCGAAGGCAAGTCTGTTGATCGGTACCGGCGACTTGCCGCCGGAAAGACAACTGCGTCTCGATCATCGCGCACTACCAGCACAACCCGCTGGTGCTCATTCAGTCCGGTGAGGGGCAGCGTTCGGTCGTGCGCAGCCGAGTCACCGCGCACCTGCTCGCGGCCTACTGAGAATGGGGAAGCCACCGCGACCTTCGAGTTCGGCTCAGACGACACCGGCGCCCACTACGAGTGCAGCCTCGACGGGAGCCCCTTCGAACCCTGCACATCCAGGCACAGCCTTCATTCGCTCACGTTGGGGACGCACACCCTCACTGTCCGCGCGGTGGACGCGGCCGGAAATCGTTCGGCTTCCACAACCTCCACCTGGGTCCAGGTCGAATCGACGGTGCCTTCGAAGCCGCAGCAACGGCTGGTCGGAGGAGGGTGCGGTTGCAGCGCGGTCGACCCGACTGCCTTGTTCGCTTGCCTCGGCCTGCTGTTCGTTGCTCGGCGCCGGCGGTCGTTCAGGCCACGCTGAGGGAAGACGAATTGCGGGCTCAGGACTTCGCCGACGCCGACGGAGCTTCAGCCGGCGTCGGCTTTTCTGCCGGCGGCTTCGTCACTTTCATCCGGTTGCGGGTGGCGGCCGACTCTACGATTCGCCCGATCAGCTGGGTATAGGACAGGCCCCGTTCTTCGGCCGCCATCGCAAGCTCGCTCTCTTGCTCGAGGTAGGGGTTGGGGTTCACCTCGAGCACGAAGGCTTCACCCGTTTCTTCCGAGATTCGGAAGTCCACCCGGGCGTAGTCATTGATCTTCAGGGCCTTGTAGGCGAGCAGGGCCGATCGTTCGATGCGGGCCTGAAGATCTGCCGACAAGTCATTGGCCATGATCAACCGCGGCCCCCCCTCGATGTAGGGGCCGAATTTCACGATCCGATCGGAAACCCGGGGCTCGCCCTTGTTCCAGTCGCCCCAGTCGAGCTCGACGATCGGAAAGATCTCGGGCCGGGTCGAAGTACCGACCACCCCCACGTAGACCTCGCGGCCTTCGATGAACTCCTCGGCCAGCGCTTCGTCCGAAAACTCTTTTCGAATCTCGCGCACCCGCCGGGTCAGCTCTTCCCAGTCGGATACGACCGAATGCTTGCCGATGCCCAACGAGGCGTCCGAGCGCGACGGCTTGACGATCAGCGGGAACTTCATCCGTCCATTCGTCTCGAAGGTCTCTCCGTCGAAGGTCGCGAAGTTGGGCGTCAATACGTCGTGGTAGCCCAGCAGCTGCTTGGTGAGGATTTTGTCCTGCGCCAACAGCAGCCCCGCGGTGCCCGAGCCGGTAAAACGAATGCGGGCCATCTCCATCAGCGCGGCGACGTTCACTTCCAGCCGGTAGTCGTCGGCGAAGGTCTCGCAGACGTTGAACACCAGGTCTGCCTGAGCCGCTTCGATCGCGGTCAACAAGTCGAAGACGCGATCGTGAACGCTGACCGTGACCGTCGTATGGCCGAGCTCCTTGAGCGCGTCGACGATGTGACCCACCACCGGATCGATAGGCTCACTCGACGGCTGGTAGTGCAGCACTGCAATCTTCAGTGAGGGAACCGTCGACGCCATTGCGCCGAACATAGCCCGTCACTTGCGGACTGCGTTCAATCCACTTCGAAGAAGCGATCGGTGTACAGGTAGTTCATCGCCAACGCAGTGAGCAGCGAGGTGAAGCGGGTCATGTACTCGCGCGCCTTGTCGCGATGAACGGTGAGATCCAGCACCGAGGTCCGCTCGAGCAGGTGATCGATCACGCTCAACACCACCGCCCGACTCACGCCCGAGTACTGCGTCACCGCAACCACCAGGGCCTGCCGTTCGGAACGGATCAAGTTGTCTGCCCGGGTCGGTGCTGCGGTCGGATTCTCGAACAGCGTCGCGAGATCCTGGTCCAGGTGCTCTCCGAGCTGGAGGTCGACCTTCTCTTCCAGGTTCCGCAGCCGGTAGTGCTCGAGCACCGTCTCTTCCATCTGGTCCACGTCCAGGTCGTGCTCATCGACGGTCACCGGAGGCGGCAGCCGGTGGAGTCGAACCGCTGCGGCCTGCACGTACTGCAGCTTCTTCAGCGCGCCCCAATCGCGGTAGCGATGCTCCCAGTTGCCATCCGGAGTCAGCCAGACCGCAAACGTCTCGGCAAAATCTTCGTCCGGGTGTTTCTGAGCGTACCACCCCGAGATGTGAACGACGTATTTGCGCGAGAACGGCATCGGCTTGAAGTCGTCGCGGTACGGCTTGCTGTAGTCGCCGAAAAGTTTGCGCCACTCTTCAGTCTCGTAGAGCTTGAAGGCGTAGTTGAACGCGTGGCCTGCCTCGTGGCGCAGGTACATCATGATGTCCCGCTCGCTCTCGAGCCCACCGCCCAACGCCTCTTCAATCGAATGGAGATTCGAATCGGCCAGGTAGAACGGAATCCCAATCACCGGGACGCCCGATGGGCAGCCCCACTGGTCGGACAGGTAGCATTCCGGGCGTATCGACAGGCCCTTGGCCTCGAGCTCCAGGTAGAGCTGCTGGATGTACCGCTCGAGCGGCGTACCCGACAGGTGGAGCTTCAGATCCTTGATGCGCGCTTGCAGCAACACCGCGCTCGCCGGTGCCAAACCGTCACCGAACTGCGGCTCGGCAGGCTTTTCTCGAAAGGCGATTGCTGTTCCCGCAACAGTCATTTGGCGACCTCGTTCTGGACCCGGGCAAACCATAACCGACCGGTGTGACAGTCCAACCCTCGCCATCGGGTTAAAATTCAAGTCGTTGAAGTTACATGTTAAACCTTCTAATTAAGGGCAAACAACGCGCAGCGTCATGGCTACTCAAAGGCCTGAATGTCGTCGTCTTTCTTCTTCTTTGGGCTCGGCGCAGTAGCTGGCTTTTTGGCAGCCGAGAGCTCGATTTCGAACCCTTCGTTCTGCGAAATCCGAAAGGTCCGCGTGACGGGCAGGAAGCCCGCAAGCTCGAAGGTCAACGCGTGCGGCTCGTCGATCGTCCACTTCCTTTCCAGCGGAGTCTTCCCCAGCACGCTCTGGCCTTCGACGACCGACGCCCCTGCCGGCCGCGTCTTGAGCGAAACCGTCACCAGCCCATCGGGATGCTCGACCCCCGCGGCCTCGACGGGCCGAGCGACGACTGAAGGCAACGGCGGACTCTCGGCGCGACGACTGAGCGTGAAATATGCTCCCCCGGCCACGGCAGCAACCGTTGCGGCAGCTCCGATCAACCACAGCGGCAACTTCGAAGTCGCCGCAGGCTTCATCGGCTCGGCTCGAGCCATCTTGAGACTCGGAATCTCCGGAGCGGTTTCTCTGTGATCCACCGGTACCACCTGGGCGGGAAGCGGGCGCGACAGCCGGCTTCCGACGATCACCTTCGAGCTCTTGCCCATCGACCGACTGCCTTTCTTCCCCGAGCCAGACTGCGAGCTGCTGCCGGGATCCTTCGTGCTGTCTTCACGCTTGGTGCCGGTCGGAAGCGCGTCGAGCACGTCGTCCGGCTCGCCTTCCATCGCCGCGTTCAGGTCGGCCAACAGCTCTGCGACATTTTGGTAACGATCTTCTTTCTCGCGAGCCAGCCCCTTGAGCAGGAACTCGTCAATCTTCCGCGGCATCGGGGCGCCCTGCCGAATCGTGCCCACCGCCGGGACCGTCTTGGTCAGCGCCGCGGTGAGCGCCTTGCGCACGGTGTTGGCCCCGAACGGGGAGGTGCCGGTGAGCATGAAGAACAAGACGCCGGTCAGGGAATACAGATCGCTGCGCTGATCGACCAGCTCGCCGCCTGCCTGCTCGGGCGGCATGTATTGAGGCGTCCCCAACACCTGCCCGGTGGAAGTCAGCTGCTCTTCGTCTTCCTGCTCAAGCACCTTGACCAGCCCAAAGTCGAGCACCTTGACGTACTCGTGCCCGTCGACCTGGCTGATCATGATGTTCTGCGGTTTCACGTCGCGGTGAACGACGTTCTGGTTGTGGGCGTGCTGCAGGCCCAACCCCGCCTGCTCGATGATCGCCGCCGCCCGGCGCAGGGACATCGGGCCCTCGCGCTTGACCTGCTGGCGCAGCGATTCGCCCTCGATCAGCTCCATCACGAAGTAACAGGTGCCATCGACCGCCCGGCCGAAGTCATAGATGGTGATGATGTTCGGGTGACGCAGCTTGCTGGCCAGCTCGGCTTCGCGCTTGAACCGCTCGAAGAAGGTCGGCGCCATCGCCAGCTGGGGGTGCAGCGTCTTCACCGCCACCGGCCGCTGCATCGACGTCTGCATCCCTCCAAAGACCAGTCCCATGCCCCCCTGGCCCAGGACGGTGTCCAGCCGATAACGCCCGTCGAGCGTTTTTCCGAGGTAGTCGGCGGCATTCACCGTTTCGATCGCGTCGCCAGCCATTGATTTCCACTATACGGGAGCCGGTCCAGCGAGCACACCGTGAGTCTCCTCATCGTTCAAGACTTGTCGTTGTCCTACGGCAAGAAGGCACTCTTCGAGCACACCAGCTTCACCATCGGTCCAACCGATCGGATCGGGCTGGTGGGGGCCAACGGCACCGGGAAGTCGACCCTGCTGAAGATCCTCGTCGGGCAGGTCACCGCCGACAGCGGCATCCTCACCTGGAGGCGCCGCGCCCGGTGGGGTTACCTGCCGCAAGACCTGTCGGCGCTGCCCGAAGGCTCGCTGGTCGACTCGGTGCTGGCGACGGTGCCCGGGCGCGACACGCTGGAAGAGCGGCTGCGGGTGACCGAAGCCTCGCTGTCGGAGGCGAAGGAAGAGGCCGAACAGCTCGAGCTGGCCCAGACGCTGGCCGAGCTTCATGAAGAGGCGGACCACTTCGACGAGCACTATGGCCGTCACCGGGCCGAGGCGATCCTCGCCGGGCTGGGCTTCAAGCAAACCCAGTTCGAGCGGCCGACCGACACCTTCAGCGGCGGCTGGAGAATGCGCGCCGCCCTCGCCGGGCTGCTGCTGCAGGATCCCGATCTGCTGCTGCTGGACGAGCCGACCAACCACCTGGACCTTCCGACGCTGGCCTGGTTCGACGCGTTCCTTCGCCGCTCGCGCAAGGCGCTGGTGCTGATCAGCCAC